>JAHIVG010000089.1 GCA_018816705.1 Nanobdellota archaeon | reverse complement strand
TAAAAGGATTTGCGAAGAAGGCAACAAGATGCCTTCTTGCCGTGCTTGCGTTGCAAGCACTTGCCATTTACAACATCAGAACTTGGGGTTATCCAAGCGTCAGAATTGGGGATTTAAGAGCATGAAATACTGCCCACCCTAATGAGCTTACTAATATTATTCCAGACGCTCACATAAACATCCATAGCGTTGTGCTTGTTCAACTCGATTAGGGATGAACTGTCAATAATGTATATGTTGCTAGTCATTTCCTTGCCTTGGATAACACTTTATCAAAATTTCGAGATTTAATTGATAAATAACTGAGAGCGTCAGTGTATGTGATATGCTTTCTGTCATAGTTGTTTGCAACCAAGGATACAAATTTATTCCCCACCTCAGAAAGACATCTGATTTCAGATGGTATCCCCCCACCTTTTTTTTCTTTTTGTTTTTTCACTTTGGACAGTTCCTTATATTTCCCTAAGATTGCATCATAGTCATCCTTTTGTATATATTGTAGCTTAAACATGTTCAATAACAACATGGCTTTACTAACCTTATACCTATTTGACATCTTTTTGAGTGTGGACTTCTGAGTGAGAGTATCCTTATTTTCATCAAATTCCTTCTTAGCAATAGCTTTTGGCAACAAGAATGCTGATGAAAAAATATTACACCATTTCTCAACATCATCCTTTTGTGTTGTTGTGACATCAGGTAGGTCAATCACAGACTGACCTAAAAGGATATGTGCAAACTCATGCATTAATGAGAAAATCCTGGCTTCAATCGAGTCTTTCGTATTTATCACAATAACATTTGGTTCTCCGTCAGAAAATACAAAACCTCTCGCATCTTCAACAGGCATTGAGAACTGAAACAAATATATATTGAAGTTTTCTAGTATGTCCCTTAGATAGTTAAGGAATTCATAGGGCGTCTTAAACTTCTTCTGTCTTTCCTCCGTTAGATTAAATAATTGCCTGTATTTTGTGGCTTCATCTTCTGGATTATCGGTTATCTTTGCTTTTCGGACTTTAGATTTTACATGATAATTAATGTTTCTTGATAACTCCTTACTTAATTGTTGAAGCTTTCGTGCCTTGCGCATAACAAGGACTGTTTTCTGGTCAAAAAGGTTTATTCTGTTTGGTAACATCCTGTAGTCCTTAGGTTTAGGCTTTTCAGGGACAGGGGTGGGTTGCGGAACGCGCTACAGGCAGTCGTCAATCATTTCGACCTCATCGATCCCGCCATCAAAGTCTATCCCACAATCTTCTTCCTCTTTTTCATGCACAAGCCGTCAATAGCTGCCCAAGCTATCATTGACCGCATACAAAAAAACATCGCATTATTCGGTTCTTGGCATGAGGAACATGTCCTGACAGGTGTTGATGACCTGTAAGACATAAGTGTTAAAAAGGCGCTCGAACAATGGGGATATGACTATGACAAAGGCTGAGATACTACAGGTCAAAATCACGCTGGAAGGCGTTTCACCAAGGATTTGGCGGCGCTTCCTTGTCGAGAACACCTTCACCTTTCACCAGCTCCACCAAGCCATCCAAATAGTGATGGGATGGAATGACTCCCACCTCTATGGCTTTGAAGTTGACCAAAAGGCCTACCAGGATGCAAGGCACAACGACTTCACTGATTTTAATGACGGAAAGCATTCCCCCTCACACAAGACAATGATTAAAGAGCTGAAAGCAAAACAGAAATTTTATTACACATACGACTTTGGGGACAACTGGGAGCACCAGCTTGTAGTTGAGAAGGTTCTCCCAAAGGACATATCTAAGCGATACCCTGTGTGCGTCGGCGGAGAGCGCAACTGCCCGCCAGAGGACAGCGGCTCAATATCAGGGTATCATCACTTGATGAGCGTGCGAAAGAACAAGAAGCACCCAGAGTACAAAGAATTGGTCATAGAATGGCTGGGGGAGGACTACAATCCTGAACACTTCAGCATCCCCGGAACGAACATAGGACTACAAAGAGCATTCCCCAAAAAAGGAGAGAAAATAGACGGAAGGGCGCGATACTGGGTGTTCAATGCAAACTGACATTAAATGCGCGGAATGCGGAAAGGTGACCCGACGCTTCCAACTCGGCAACGTCTATTACAACACGCAAAAGACATCTTCACCCATCATTGTCAAGGATAGCATAACCTGCCCTAAGTGCAAAGCAGACATCAGCCAAGGCAAGTGCATGGTAAGGATGTCCAACGTTTACATGAGCTTCATCGCAATAAACATATTAGCAGCGGATAATGAACCTATTCCTCCCCATCTTCAGGGCGCGATTCCTTTGAGAAGGCAGGAATATCAACAAATTGCTAAGACGTGCAAAGCGCGTCTTCGCCAAGTAAGCATATTCAAGCCCGACCGAAAACCATGATCGACACAACCCTGATAAACAGGCTCCATGAGATGGCCAAGGAAGCGAAGAAGGTCAAGGGCTTCAAGGCCAGGCTACGGGTGAAAGGCAGGATAATTGAAAAATCAGTGTCAAAGAAAGGCCACATCAAGCTCGTCATAGCAAAGGGGGAAGACGAGTACACTTTCCACGTGCTGAAGACGCACAAGGAGAAGTTTGCCCTCGCAAAGAAGCTGGAAGTGGGCAGGAGCATCACCGTGGAAGGCATCTCCCGCTTCAGGGGAGCGATCTGCACAAAGCTCAAGGCCGCAAAGAGCGTAGGCACAGGCATGCAGAAGAAAATGAATGATTATGTGAGTTGATAAGCTGCTAGAGGCCCCCCTATAAAGGCGCTTGAGTTTCAACAAGAGATTAACGAGATAGAAAACCATATAAACAACCTTTTTCTCTTTTTTTCCATGAAGTTCCTCTGCGTCTTCGGGAGCAAGTCAGACGAGCCGTTCTACGACGAGATCTGCTCCCGCCTGAAGACCCCGCCTGAGATATGCTCTGCACACAGAGACCCGGAGAGGCTCAAGGACCTGGTAACATCTACTGACGCTGAGTTCATCATAGCCGGCGCAGGACTGGCAGCACACCTTCCGGGCGTGATAGCATCCATGACAAGAAAACCGGTCATCGGGATGCCGATCGCAGCGAACCTCGACGGACTCGACTCACTGCTGTCCATAATGCAGATGCCGCCAGGGATACCCGTGCTATGCTCAGGAGTGAACGCGACAGGAAGCATACTCAGGTTCTTAGACAACCTGGACTTCCAGGGCATCGACCTGATAAGCGACGGCAAGTGCGAAGATGCCATGGACAAGGCTAGGGAGATGATGGAGAGGTTCAACTATCCTGAGGGCAATTTCCCCGTCGTGTTCCACGACTCCATCAGGTCCAAGGGAAGGGAAGACGGCATAAACGTGTTCTGCGGCAAGCTCAAAGCAGAAGACGCGCCCATGCTGCTAGAGATAACCAAGAACGGCCTGTGGGTCGGGCTCAACAGGGGAGACAATGCGGTCTTGGCCGCTATACAGATCCTGGAGAGGAACAACCCCTTCCCTGAACTGATCGAATACAGGGAGAAGCTGAAATGACGCTCACAACCCAAGAGATCAAGGCCGAAGTCGACAACACACTGGAAAAGACGGATTTCAGGATCGGGAAGAAGTACTCAGGCAAGGTCAGGGACAACTACATCCTCAAGGACAAGAGGATATTCATCGCAACTGACAGGATAAGCTGCTTCGACCGGATAATAGGGACGGTGCCGTTCAAGGGACAGGTGCTGAACCAGTTGGCAGCGTACTGGTTCGACGCAACAAAAGACATAATCAAGAACCACATCATCGAGGTGCCGGACCCCAACGTGACCGTGGTCCATGAATGCGAGCCCTTCCCCATCGAGGTCGTGGTGAGGGGATACCTAACAGGCTCGCTCTGGAGAGAGTATGAGAAAGGCGTGCGGGAGATATACGGGCTGAAGCTTCTCGATAATATGTCCAAGAACGAAAGGTTCTCAGACCCCATAATCACGCCTACGACCAAGGCGAAGAGCGGGCATGACATGCCGATCTCAAAGGAAGAGATAATCAAACAGGGCATATGCAGCACGGAGCTCTGGGATGAGGTAGAGCTCAAGGCCCTGGAACTGTTCTCAAGGGGGACTGAGCTGCTCGCCGAACGCAACCTGCTGCTGGTGGACACCAAGTACGAGTTCGGGTTCATCGACGGTGAACTGGTGTTGATGGATGAGATACACACCCCTGACTCGTCAAGGTTCTGGTACAAGGATTCCTACTTCACTCTCTTCAGGGAGAACAAGGAGCAGAAGTCCATGGACAAGGAATACGTCAGGCAGTGGCTGCTGAAACGGGGTTTTTCTGGCGATGGAGAGATACCCAAGCTGACTGATGGGGTGAAAGTCGAGGCTGCCAGGCGGTACATCGAGATCTTCGAGCAGATAACCGGCATGGCGTTCAAGAGGCAGGAAGGCCAGATCTTGGCTAGGATCGAGAATAACCTTAAGGGCTTAACATGACCGGGAGCTCTGCCAGCGACGATATCGTATTATCAATAGAACGCTTGCCTTTCCTATCCAGCAGAACGGCGTCCATTCCGACTGCTTTCGGGCCGTGATAATCGCATCTGACATCATCACCGACCATCATAGCATCCTCAGGTCTTAGGTCCATGCCGGATAGCAGCCTGAGGTATATCCTCGGATTGGGCTTGATGATGCCTGTTTCGCAGGAGAATAGGTGGATATCGACCTTATTGTGCAGGCCTAGCTCATAATACGGCCGCTTGTAGGGTGAGGCCATGTTCGAGATGACCCCTATCATATAACCATCACGCCTCAGCCATGATAATACTTCATTGACATCGGGGAATAGGACTACCCTCTTCAGCTCTTCCTCGAGCTGCTGGACATAATCATCCTGGGGCAGATTGAGCTTTTCCAATAGTTCAGGGAACTGCCTGTCTTCAGCCATGAAAGCATGCCTCAGATCAAGTGCCTTCCTGATAGAAGGATCGAGGTCCCTTGCGACCCCGAGATAAGGATTCACAGGATCTATCACGTGCAACAGCGTGTTGTATAGGTTGAAGACGACTGCCTTGACCCTCATGTTAGATGAGTAATATTGACTGATTAATAATAATGACCTTTATCGGGCTGTCATGCACGTCATCATGACGGCTAGAACCACTTCTTCCTCCTGAAGTAGAGTATCATCCCTAAGGATAGGAGTACCATGAATAATATCATCACCCAGAAGCCCCAGTATGCCGCCTGGCCGGGCAGGTTGTTGAAGTTGGTGCCGAAGATTCCCGAGATGACGGTCAGGGGGAGGGCGATGGTGGCGATGATGCTCAGCACCTTCATGACCTCGTTCATGCTGTTGGAGACAGCGGACATGTAGACGTCGAAGGTGTTCCCTACAGCTTCCCGGTAGTTGTCTATCATGTCAGAGACCCTTATGGTGTGGTCGTAAACATCCCTGAAGTAAGGCAGCGCCTTTGCCGAGATTATGGGGTATTGGCCCTTGGCTATGAAGGATATCTTGTCCCTCTGCGTGAAGGCCGTGCGCTTGATGAAGACTATGGTCCGCTTCAGGCCGAGGATTGTCGTGAGGATGCGCGGCTCCGGCTTCTTCGTCACGGTCTCCTCAATCTCCTCTATCTCATCGTCTATCCGCTCCAGAACCGGAAGGTAGTTGTCGACCTCCAGGTCCAGGATGTGGTGGAACATGAAGTCAGGGCCTTTCTTGAGCAGCTCGGCCAGCCTCTCCTTGTTTTCCTTCAGGTCGTCGGTAGACTTCAGCCTCATGGGATGGTTGGTCAGGATGAAATTCTTGCCAATCAGGAAGTCGAGCTCGATGAGGTCGAGCACCTTGTTCCAGCTTATGGCATAGAAGACGAACAGCATGTAATCAGGGTATTGCTCGGCCTTGATGCGTGTTTTCGCGTGCAGTAGGTCCTCGACTGTCAGCGGGTGCAGGCTCAACGTATCGCCGAGGATGGCTGCTTCCTCCTTGGTCATCGCCATGGAATCTATCCAGAAAGGGCCTGCCAGCTTGGGCACATCGCCAATCTTGGCCTTCTTGAGCTCCTTGTCCAGGTGGAATACCTCAAGCATATGGGAAAAAATAAATTTCCATGCTTATAAATCTTTTTGAAATCAGGACGATACCATCCGCAAACCATTTAAACCCCTCGTTTATCTATCTTGGTATGAAAAACATCAAGGCTGTGCTGTTCGACTTCGACGGCGTGCTCATCGACTCGCATGACGCCTGGTGGAAGACCTTCAACGATACTTATAAGCACTTCATGGGCAAGAGCATGACCAAGGAGGACTTCTCCAAGAAGGTCTGGGGGTCGTCCTTCGTCAAGCTGCACAAGGTCCATTTCCCGGGCGTTGAGCTGAAGGACATCATAGAATACGCCTACAAGAAGCTTCCGCTCTACTTCAAGGAGGTGAAGTGCATAGATAATGCTGACTTGGTGATCCCAGAGCTGAAGAAGAAGTATAAGCTGGGCATAGTGACCAATGCCCGGAGAGAGGTGGTGGAAGCTTTGCTGCCGAGGCTTCCATTCGAGTTCGACAGCGTGGTCACGTTCACAGACGTGAAGGAAGCAAAGCCCGCACCTGAGATGATACTCAAGGCCTGCAAGGAGGTCGGTGTGAGGCCGGAAGAGGCTGTTGTAGTAGGTGATTTCGAACTGGACCTGGAGGCTGCCAGGAGAGCAGGTTCAGTAGCCATAGGATACAAGATTCCAGGTGATTTCAGCATAAATGATTTAAAAGAGCTCATACCCTTATTGAGAGGTGAGAAGGATGGACCCATATGACTCGATCAATCCCCTGGATTTCAGGTACTACGGCACTAACGCGAGGATGAAGAAGCTCTGGAAGCTTTCGGAATCCGCCTTTGTCAAGCATCTGGCTGAGGTCGAGGCTGCGCTTGTGGAGACCCTGGCAGACAGGAAAGTATGTTCTCGAAAAGTCGCGGATGAAGTGCGGAAGGCAGCTTCCAAAGTGACTGCCAAGCAGGTCTATGACGAAGAGAGCAGGATAAAGCACAACATCAGGGCACTGGCGAACATCATAAGGAAGAACGTCTCAGATGAGGCAAAGCCGTTCGTTCACCTTGCGGCAACGAGCCATGACATCATATGCACAGCAGAGGCATTGAGATACAAGGAGGCTGCAAAGGATATCATCCTGCCGTCGCTCATGGAGCTTGAAAAGCTCCTCATGAAGATAGCCTTGCGGGAGAAGAAGACACTCCAGGTCGGCAGGACGCACGGACAGCATGCAGAACCCATAACATTCGGCTTCGCCATGGCAGAATACGTCTCCAGGCTGGGGACCAGGATAATCAAGATAAAAGAGACGGCTGAAGATTTGAGGGGGAAGATGTCCGGAGCTGTGGGGGCGTACAACGCCTCCTCATTGTTCTTCGATGATCCTGAAAGATTCGAGAAGGACATGCTGAAGAAACTCGGCCTGGAGCCGGCCACGCACTCAACACAGATAGTGGAACCCGAGTACATGGCAGATTTTGTTCATGCAATCGTGTCAGCATTCGGCGTGATAGCCAATCTTGCGGATGACATGAGGCACCTGCAGCGCTCAGAGATAGCAGAAGTCGCAGAGGGGTTCGGCTCGAAGCAGGTCGGGTCGTCAACCATGCCGCACAAGCGCAATCCCATAAGCTTCGAGAACGTGAAGTCGCTGTGGAAGGCATACATGCCAAGGATGATCACAGTCTATATGGACCAGCTGTCAGAGCATCAAAGGGATCTCACGAATTCTGCCTCTTCGAGGTTCACGCCAGAGACTGTTGCTGCTTTGGTTATTGCGGCTGATAGGATGACCAACACCTTGAAGAAGCTCGTGGTGGACAAGGACAGCCTGAAGAGGAACCTCAGCATTGGCATGATAGCTGCGGAGCCGCTGTATATCCTGCTGGCCGCGCATGACCATCCGGATGCGCACGAGAAGGTGAGACAACTGACCTTGATGAAGGGGAGCCTGCTGGAGAACGCCAAGAAAGACAAGTCTTTGAAGCCTTACTTATCGAAGTTCACCAAGAAGCAGCTGGATGTGCTTAGAAATCCTTCCCTTTATGTTGGCAGGGCTGTAAAGAAGACAGAGGAAGTGGTCAGCCACTGGGGCGGCCTCCTCCATGGAGTATAGGGTCGGACATGAACCGCTCCCTGGCGATGTCCTCGATTATGTAATAGACCTGCGTGCCTGTTATCGGGAACTTGTCCTCTAGTTCATCCAGGAACTCTTCCATGTCCCTGAGATGGGGGAAGACCGCCTCGAACATGAAGTCAAAGCCGTTGTTTATCTTGTAGAGGCAGTTCACGTTCTGGTCGCCGAGCAGGTGGGATCTGAGCTCATTTCGCTTGTCCTTCTTCACCTTGACTATGATCGTTGCTTGGGTGTTGAAGCCGAGGCTGGCGAAGTCCACGAGCGACGTGTATCTCTTGACGTGCAGCTTGGTGAACATCCTGAGCTTGTCATAGATTGTTGAGATGGGCACTCGTGTGGTCTTGCTTATCTGTGTGAGGGTCTGCCTTGAATCCTTCCTCATCGCGACCAAAAGCAGTTTATCCGACTTATCCATTGGCATCACCAAATGTTCTAATGCCGCAGGAAATATATAAACATTTTCATTATATTATAATAATGCATATAAATATTATAATATTATCTTATTGCTTGTCCTTGTGGTAAATCTCCAAGAAGATGATCTTATTCTCAGCCGGGATGAATGCATATGCCATCCTATAAGGGGGGATGTAGACTTCACGGGTGCCCTTTCTCGCATACCTCATTGGCTTCCCAATCTCCGTGTTGTCTATTACTTTCTCAATCAGTTTCTTTACCCTGGATTTGAATCCTTGGTCCTTGATCTTAGAGATACTATTCAGAAAACCATTTTTGTATTCAATGGTCAGCATGCTCTCAATTCCTTGAGAAAATCGTCTTTTGACTTGGTTTCAAATTTACCCTTGTCATGTTCCTGCCAGGCCTTCTCCACCCTTTCTGCAAAGATGAGGTCATCCTTCAGGTCCTCTGCAAGTGTCTTCATGCTCTTCAGCATTATCTTTCCCTCATCCTTGACCATGAGGAACTCATCCCCTGTATGGATATCATCCCTCAATGCGCTGGGTATCACAATCTGGCCCTTTGTGCTGACTTTAGCGATCGCGAACTCCATGTTTATCACCAAGGTAAGTCATGGCTTACTTATATATAAAGTTTTCCCCGATAATGGCTTTCGACCTTGTGCCCGGGGAGGATTTCATGTCCGCCAGGAGTGTGCGGTGGCGCGGGCCATATTATTTATAGAATTTAAATTGTTTCCTTTAGAAAAGGAAAGATTTATATATTAGTTTCCTTATCATAAGGAAATATGAAAGACCTGCTGAAAACGATAATAAAGGACTTCCATGAGCGCGGGCTGCCCGAATTCATCAAGAGAGAGCTGGACATCAGCCTAGATACAGGTAAGATCATAAGCATTATTGGGCCGAGACGGGCAGGAAAAACGTATATGATGTACCAGCTGATCTCGAAGATAGCAGACCTGACTAATGTCATCTACATCAACTTTGAGGATGAGCGGCTGGAGCTCGGCTCAAAAGACCTTAACCTGATAATTGAGGCATATCTTGAGCTATACCCTGACAAGAAAGAGACCGAGCTATATTTCTTTTTTGATGAGATACAGGAGATCCCAGACTGGGAGAAATTCGTGAGGAGGGTGTATGACACGATCAGCAAGAGGATCTTCATAACAGGCTCTTCGGCAAAGCTGCTGAGCAGGGAGATCGCCACAAGCTTGAGAGGAAGGACCATAAGCTATGAGATATTCCCCCTCTCTTTCAAGGAATACCTGAGGTTTGCCGACGTCGAGCCTGATATCCATTCGACAAGAGGGAAAGCAAAGACAATCTCAGCATTGAGGGGATACATGTCCAGGGGAGGATTCCCTGAGATCGTGAACGTACAGGAAGAGATAGCCAAGAAGACCCTGACGAATTACTTTGAGGTGATGCTGTACCGTGACATCATTGAGAGGTACAATGTTAGCAATGCCCTGCCGCTGAAACTGTTCGTTAAAAGGCTCCTTGGCAACATCTCTAAGGAGTTCACTGTGAACAAGATTTTCAACAATCTCAAGTCAGAGGGCATAAGGATAAGCAAGGATTCTTTGTACAATTTCCTGGATTACAGCGAGGATTCGTACATCCTGATACCTGTGAACAATTTTTCCGAATCAACAGGAAAACAGACCATCAAGAAGATATATTCCATCGATGTGGGATTAAGCCTGCAGTTCTCCTTTGCCCTGAGCAAGGACCTGGGCCGAATCCTTGAGAATGTCATCTTACTTGAGCTGAAGCGGAGAGGGAAAGATGTCTATTATTTCAAGGACAAGGAGGAATGCGATTTCATCATCAGGGAGAAAGAGAAAATTGTTGGAGCCATACAAGTCTGCTATGAACTCAATGAGGATAACCGGAAGAGGGAGCTGAAGGGGCTTAAAATGGCGATGGACAGGTTCGGGCTCAAGAGAGGCTTAATAATCACTTTCAACCAGAAGGACAGGCTTGGTTCTATAGAAGTGATTCCTGCTTGCCAATGGCTATTGACTGGTCCACACTGAGTTCTTGGCCTTTGATCCTGATTTTTTCTGACTCTGCTTTGACTCTACCACCTAGTCCCCAAGAAACTCTTCATGTCCGCCAGTAGTGTGCCGTGGCGCAGGCCGTGGACTGCCCGTTTGAGGAAGAAGCCTGGCCTGAAGTAGAACTCACGATAGGCTTTCTTGTAATAGCGATTGATTATGGGCCATGAGAGCTGCGGGTGGTCGTATATCTCGTGCGGCTCGTAGACGTTGTACTTGCCCCAGTCTTTGCTCTTTATCAGGCCCTTCTTATCAAGGTCGTTGAACAGCTTCGTGCCGGGATAGGGCGTGGTGATGCTGTATTTGGCTAAAGTCAGATTGAGGCTCTTGGCGAAATCGATCGTGTCCTGCATGGTCTCTTCAGTGTCGGCAGGCAGTGCCAGCATGAAGAAGCCCCAGGTCTCGATGCCCGCTTTAGTGGCCCAGTCGACTGCTTGTCTTACCTGCTCTAATTTTGTATGCTTGCCGAAGTCTCTCATGACTTCCTCATTTCCGGACTCAATGCCGAAAGCAACACGGTAGCAGCCAGCTTTCTTCAAGAGTGTAAAAAGTTCCTTGTCAACCCTGTCCACTCGGATGCCATTGGTGAGCTGCCACGGGAATTTCAGCTTCTCCTTGATTATCAGCCTACATATCTCTTTTGACCTCTCCAGTTGTGTGGAGAAGCCGTCATCCACGAAATAGATCTCCTTGAAGCCGAGCTTGAGCATGTGCTTGAGCTCATCTACCGCTCTCCTTGGTGATTTTGACCTGAAGGTCCGGCCGAATATGCACTTGTTGCAGTAGGAGCACTCGAAGACGCAGCCGCGGGAGCTCTCGAAGAAGCCAAGCGGGTTCTTCTTGCACACCAAAGATGGCGATTGGTACCTGCTGAGGTCGTACAATTGCCATGCAGGGAAAGGTATTACGTCTAGGTCCTTCATGTACGGCCTGGGAGGGTTGCACTTGATCTTTCCCTGGTCCTTGTAGCATATGCCCTTGACGTCCTTGAGGTCATGCTTCATAATCTCTGGCAGGGTGAAATCTCCCTCCCCGACGATGACTATGTCCAGGTCTGTCTCCTTCAGCGTGTCTACGGGTATGGCAGAGGCGTGAGGGCCGCCTCCCAAGACCTTGATGCCCTTGTCATGGGCCATCTTGGCCAGTCTCTTGGCCTCTGGGAACAACGGGGTGTTGAAGGTTATGCCGACATAATCAGGCTTGGCATCCAATGCTTTCATGAATTTCGCATCAGAATTGCCGGGCAGGTTGAAGTCGAAGACTGCAACTTCATGGCCGTCCTTGAGAAGAGGAGCTGCAAGCACTGCAGTCGTGAGCGGAGCGTTGTAAGGCACTGCTCCCTTGACCTCTGCGCGGGTATAGAGGCTCCTGCTCGGAGGGTTGACCAGGAGGATTTTCATGCAACCAGGCACGGAGATGAGGTTTATAAAGGTTGCGCTACAACTCCTCAAGCACCATCAGGGTTGTTGTGTTCTTGATGCCGTCCAGAGACTGTATCTGCTCCATCAGAACGGAGTTGAACTCCTTGATGCTGGCCACCCTGACTTTCAGCATGAGGTCCGCAGTTCCTGTCACGACCGATACCTCTTCCACGAAAGGTATGGCCCTGAGCTTTTTCGCGAGCCATGACTGGGTAAGCTTCGCCTCCTTGAGCTCCATGAGAGAGGCGTTCACAAGGATATAGGCTGCCAAGGGCAGACCGAGCTTCTCATGGTCCAGCCTCAGAGTATAGCCCTTGATCACGCCCTGTTTCTTGAGCTTCTTGATCCTGTTGTGCACAGTGGTTATAGGCAATCTGGTGACTTTGGCAATCTTCCTCGTCGTGAAATCCGCGTCCTTCAACAGGACTTCCAATATCCTCCTGTCCTTATCATCAACCATATGGTACATGTGTTCCAAATAATATATAAATCTATCGATTTCTTGCATAAATTTCCGATATTAATGGAATAAACATTAATACTTGCTCAATAAGAAATGACTCATGGAACATCATCACACTAGAAAGGACTTCGGCATGATCCTTGCTATACAGACGACTGCGCTGAAGTCCATCCATGACTTCTTCCATGAGAGAGGGTTCTATCAGATCATGCCAGTCATAATCTCCCCTATCACTGACCCGCTGGCACACTCCACAGGTCCTGCGACCATCACATACAAGAGACAGAAGCTGCAGCTCACCAAGAGCATGATATTCCACAAGCAACTGGCTCTGATGGCAGAAGGCCACCACAGGATATACTGCGTCTCGCCCAACATACGGCTAGAGCATGACAAGTGCAACGGCACGGGAAGGCACCTCCTTGAGTTCTCCCAGGTGGACTTCGAGGTCAAGGAAGCTACCGCGGACCGGACAATGCTCATGGTAGAGGAACTCGTAATGAGAGTGATTAGGGAGGTCAAGCAGAAGCACGAGCCAGAGCTTGAGATGCTGGGTCGCGAGCTTACGATACCGAGACCCATGTTCCCGGTGTATGACAGCAGGGAGATGAGGGAAAAGTTCGGAGAGGACTTCGAGGATAAGCTTTCAGGGATGCATTCCACGCCCTTCTGGATAGTGAACCACGACCGTGAGTTCTACGACAGGGAGGACCCTGACAGGCCTGACTATTATCTCAACTATGACCTGGTATGGCCTGAAGGCTATGGCGAGGCACTCTCCGGCGGGGAGCGCGAGTTCGAGTTCGACCGGATAAGGAAGCGGATGGACAAGCTCGGCAAGTTCGCATCATACAAGGAATATATGAGGCTGGCAAAGCTGAAACAGCTGAAGCCTAGCGCGGGAGGGGGCATCGGGGTTGAGAGGCTTATCAGGTTCCTCTGCGGAAAGCCGCACATAAGCGACGTAGTGCTGTTCCCGAAGGTACCGGGAGAGAAGATAATGTTCTAGTTCACGCGCAGGTCAATCTTCTCGTGGGAGAAGACGATGAGGGACATCTTCAGCGAATCAGTCAGGCGCTTGGTGTTCGTGACAATCTTGCCCATCTCCTCCCTGAAATCAGGTATGCCGAGGATGACCAGGTCAGAATACTTAGAGTTGTGGAAGACGATGTCCTCGAATCTCTTGGACCTCTCAATCAGGATATTGATGCTGACGTTCTCTATCCTGGAGCTTCCTATGAGGCGTTCAAGCCTGGCCCTGGACTTGTCGGCCTCTGCCTGGTTAGGGACTACGTTGAAGAGCCTTATCAAGGCGTCACCGCTCTTCCACTTCTGGGAATGGGTGATGAGGTATGCGAGGAGCAGCATGAGGTTGCCGTTCTCAGGCGAATTATACCAGACATCCACCTTGTTGAACTCTGTGAAGCCCTTCTGGTTACGGAGGATGACAAGATTCTTCTTCATGCAGATGGTCGAGTTGATCAGCCTCTGCAGGTCAAGGTTCTCGTCGAAATCCAACAGCACCGTGTTCACCGGCAGGTTGCCTATTGTCTCTGATTGTACGACTGTCTCGAAAGAATCGTTGAAATCAGTGGTCATGATGACCTTGGGATAGAGCTCGAGCTCCCTCTCCTTGACATAGGTCCTCATCTCCTCTTCCAGGCGATCTTTCTTGACGCATTCCTTCTGCAGGTTCCCCTTGAAGAGGAAGTAGTGCTTCATTATGCCGCGGTTGCCGCCTATCCAGGTGAGCATTGAGAACATCGGGGTGCGGTTCAGCTGGTTGGCACAGACAGCAAGTATTATCGGCCGCCAGTTCTTCTTGCTCCTCTCGGTCTTCTCTATGCGGTTGATGACCTTTCTCAGCATCTGGAACAATACGCCGTCCCATACGCTCTCGAGCTTGACAGATGACTTGGTCTTGGAGAGGATGTAGAACATGACGATCTGGAAAGCGATGCCGATGGCCATCACCCAGGGGTTGAACAGGTACATGACAAAGTAGCAGGCGAGCATGCCATAGAATGATATGATCACCGGAGAGTTGAAGCTCGGCCTATAGCTAGGGTTGCCGGATATCTTCTCGAAGAAGGCAGCGCCGTTGATCCAGCCGTAGACGTTGAGGAAGAACATTGCGACGACTTGAGAGACGAACTCCAGCTTGCCCATGGAAATGACGAACATGGCGATGATGAAGCTGAAGATGAGGGCATTCCTCGGCTCAGAGCTCTTGCCTATCGTGCCCCCGAGGAAGGAGAAGAACTTCGGTATTATGCGGTCCTGCACCATGGCCCTCAATGACCTGGGTGCTGTCATGAACTGGCTAAGTGCAGAGGAGGATGTCGCCAGGATTATGCCTAGGAATACCAGTGGCGGGAATATGGCGATCTTCTCAAGGATGAACGGCTCGCTGCTGAGGGCTGCGGGGTCAGCTGCATAGAACATCTTGATGGCGATCCCGGTGTATATCACCATGGTGAAGACTATCGAAGCGAAGGTGCCTATGACCAGGCTCTTCTTCGGGTCCTTCAGGTCGCCGCTCATGCCCACACCTGCATCTATCCCTGTAACGGCAGGGAAGAACATGGCGAAGGCCACCCAGAACGGTATCGAGATGCCTGTAGCTAGCAGGTCTGTGTTGGCGGCATGCGTCGGGCCGAGCAGGATGGCGACTACAGAGAGCAGGATGGATATGAGGATGAAATACTGGATGCGGATCACGAACTTCGCTCCTCGGAAAGACAGGACGAAGAAGAAGATACATGCCAGCATGGCTGTTGTTGTCTCTGGTATGAACATGCCGAACTGCGCGCCGAGCATGACAAGGCCTTTGGCAAACGCTATTATGTAGAAGGCAGCAGCCACGGTCTGGGCGAGGAAGAGCTGGATGCCCATGGAGCCGCCGAACTCGTTGCCTAAAGAGCGGCTGATGAGGTAGTATAATCCGCCGCCCTTGACATGGATGTTGGTGGCGATGGAAGAGATTGAGAATGCTGTTGCTATGGTTATGGAATGGGCGATGAGGATTATGGCCAGCATCTTGAGCAGGCCGACACCGCCGAGTACTTGAGGCGTGATGAGATAGAGGACAGCGCCAAGTATAGCTAAGACAGACGGCACGAAGACACCTGACATGGTGCTGAACTTGGTGCCCTTCACCTCATTTTTTTGCACCATACTCACAGAGGCTTGAGCAGGAGGGATTATTAAATGTTTGTATTGGGGTCATC
>JAHIVG010000088.1 GCA_018816705.1 Nanobdellota archaeon | reverse complement strand
TTCGAAAGCTTTATAAACCAATACTCATAGGAGATTACTATATATTTAATAGTCTATCAAAAGAGGTGAACTGTATGCGAAGGAAAAAAGGCAGTTTGAGTCTATCTATTAACGCAATCGTAGTTCTCATCATGGCCATCACCATGCTCGGCCTCGGCCTCGGCTTCATCAAGGGCATGTTCGGGAAGGCGACCACTGGCTTGGATGACATGATAAACCAGGAGGATGACCCTCCAGCAGCTTCTGCGGCGAAGCCGATAATGCTGTCAAAGGACTCGAAAACCATCCAGGCCGGGAAGGAAGGAGTCCTTAAGATGAGGTTGTATAACCCTATTACAGCGCAGTTAGATGATGTCCAGCCAAAGGTAACTTGTGGTACAATTACTTTATCATCCACTCAGATGGACTCGCCATTGGACGTCCCTGGAAGGGAATCCAAGATGTATACTTATGTATTTGGGATTCCAGCAGGGACTGCGGAAGGAACATATCTTTGCGAAGTGAATGCCTATAAAGATGTCGTTTCCCCAAGTCCCGGTACACTAATTGCTGAAATCGACCGAACATCATTCACGTTGATCGTGAAATCCTGAGGTGATGAAAAATGAAAAAACGCCTCACACAGCAGGAAGAGTTTGACATAATGAAGCTGGTGCTGGACAAGTTCCTCTGGCTCGGCTTCGGTGTAATGGTCTACGGCCTTTGGATTATGGCGACTGGAGTCGAACACGCCTTTGCACGGGGATTATCATTCATAGTGGGCGGAGCATTGGTGCTCATAGTCTTCATGATGATCATCGTGCGGGAGTACGAGGTCATCAAGTAATTTTTTTTATTTTTTCTATCATCATATTCTCATCAGTCCTCTACCGGTTCTAAAATGGGTCGATTGAACCATGAGGGAACCACTTGGTTTCAGAAAGATTTAAATAGTAGTTTATGAAACCAATAGGTAATGGCGATTAAGAAATTGAATCCACATTCGTTAGTAGAAGGGATGGAAGCCTATATGAAGGTGATGTATTGGTTTTTCTCATTCCCGAATAAGGGCATCAGTCTCAATGACCTCTCAAAAGCTGTAAGCATTTCCAAGACCACAGCAAACAGGGTTGTGTCACAGCTGGCAGCAGAAAAATTCTTACTTATAGAAAAGATAGGCAAGCTATGGCGTATAACTTCAAACCAGGATCACTCCTATTGCCTCACAAGGAAGATACCATATAATCTGGGATTGATATATGAATCAGGGATCCTTGATGATATCCCTAACCATGTCGAAAATCCTCGTGCAATAATCCTCTTCGGCAGTTACAGGAACGGGGATGACACTGAAGATAGCGACATCGACATCGCAGTTGAAGTGATCAGTAATGAGGATTTGCGCATAGTTCCTATGAGGAAAATGAAAATGTTCGGTTACAGGGAGGATGTCCAGGTCAACCTCCATGTCTTTTCGAGGAATCATATCGATCTGAACCTTTTTGCCAATATTGCCAATGGGATAGTGCTTGATGGTTTCCTGGAGGTCAGACCTTGAATAAGAGGCCGGATCCCAAGAAAGCACAGAGCATTATCATTTCAGCGGAGCGAGACATGAAGTTCACCCTGACATTGAAGCCGACAGAAGACTCTTCGGCCACTATCATAAGGAACATCTATGAATCCTTCAGGATGCTTGGAGAGGCGCTCTTGGTGAGGAGAGGTGTAAGGTCATATGATCATGTCAGTCAGATAGATGAACTCATCAATTTGAATGTCAAGGCAGAGAGGCCTCTGAGAGTCCTTGAGAATTTGAGGTCATTGAGGCATAACATCAATTACCACGGCTACTCGCCAAAAAGGGCTGAAGTCATGGACACTCTAGACATCGCAAAGACCTTATTTTCCCCGCTGCTGGCAGAAGTAAAGCACAAGATTGGAGAAAAAACTATTTAGAAATCATCGTGCGAGAATACGAAGTCATCAAGTAATTTTATTTTTTTTAATAATCTTTACATGCTCCGCTACGTCATGACCTACCGCTGGTTTGACGACAGTTTTGTCTGAAGGGAGCAATCCCTTGATGTGCTTCTTGAGCCCTTCGATGCTCTTTATTACCGGAGTGGTCTTCACAAATCTGTCCGTCGCCTGCTTGTCCAACAGGTCCGTCTTGCTCAGATAGATCACGGTCGGCTTGTCTAAACGCAAGATCTTCCTGTGAAGCTCCATCTGCATCTTCAGGTTGTATGGCTCTGTCAGGTCGATGACAGATATGAAGGCGTCAGCCAGATGCTTCATCGCCAGCTCTGCCTGCTTCTCTATCATGTTCATCTTGTCCAGCCTGTTCAGGCTGCCGGGAGTGTCTATGAGCTGTATACCATCAAGATAGCCGAGGTTCAATGATTTTGTTGTGAAGGCATAGCTCTCCACCTGAGGCTTGGCACCGGTAAGCTTGCCCAATAATGTCGATTTCCCAACATTCGGGAAGCCGACTATGCAGACAGTGAACCCTTCCTTGATTATGGGATAGCTCCTAATGGTCTTCCTGGCGTTCTCAAGCGTCTTCAGCTCGACCTTCAGCTTGTTTATGACAGAAGATACCCTGCCGTAATACGCGTTCTGCAGCTCCAGGATCTTCTTGGCTGTCTCTGTCTTCTTCACGTCCCTGGAATAGACCCTGCCAAAGTCGCTGATCTGCTTCACAGCCCAGTTCAACGCTCCCAGAGAATGACGGACCTGGCCCACTTCCAGGGTCAATTCAGCCAGCTTCATATAGAATATGGGCAGGCTGTTGAACGATGGGAAGGCCTTTATGTACCGAAGAAGCCTTTCGGTCAGGATATCCCTTATCTTGCCTATCCTATGGACTGCCTCAATCTTCTTCCTTATGATAGGATCCTTAGGCTTGAACTTGGGCATCTTCTTGGCCCTGGAGAAGGCGAGATCCAGCAGCTTCTTCTCGTCATCTATGGTTGGAATGCTTTGGAACGGGTGCATAAACAGCTGTTAATTGTTGCCTTTATAAAAACCTGCCGGGTATTTATGCTATATATGGCCCCACATCACCACCCGATCCCCCCATGAAGTCCGCCTTTGAAGCTGTGGAGATTGGGCTTAAGGGTCTCTTCATAGTATAAAATCACCCAAAGCTTTTTAAATAGGCCGGCGCTTCCCAGCTTCGGAGGAATCACTATGGTATCGTTCAAAATCGTTATAAGCGATCCTAAGACAGGCAAGAGCGCACAGAGGGAAGTGAAGGACAATGACGCTAAGCCTTTCGTAGGTAAGAAGATAGGGGATGAGATAAAGGGCGAGGTCATCAACCTCACAGGCTTCGAGTTCAAGCTCACAGGGGGCTCGGACAGCTCAGGCTTCCCTATGAGGCCCGACCTTGAAGGTTCGCAGAGGAAGAAGATCCTGGCAGTGGGCGGCATAGGCATAAAGCCCTTGGGCAAGGGGATCAGGCAGCGTAAAACCGTCGCCGGCAACACAGTGCATGATAAGACGGCCCAGATCAACCTTGTCGTGACCAAGCAGGGCAAGGAAGACATCTTCAAGGCTGCTGAGAAACCAGCTGAAGAGAAATCAGAGGAAAAGCCAGCTGAAGAGAAGAAGCCGGCTAAGCCTGAGAAAAAGGTTGAAGAAAAATCCGAAGAAAAGCCCGAAAAGCCTAAGGAGGACAAGGCATGAAGGCACAGTCCGAGTTCAACATCGGCCTTGTGGGCCATGTGGACCATGGCAAGACCACCCTCGTCAAGGCTCTTTCTGGCAAGTGGACAGACACCCATTCTGAAGAGATAAAGCGCGGGATCACTATCCGCCTGGGATATGCTGACGCGTCATTCTATCATTGCAAGAAATGCGACTTCTTCACGGTCAAGGACAAGTGCACCAAATGCAAGGTCAAGGCTGAATTCTTGAGGAAGGTCAGCTTTGTCGATGCTCCTGGCCACGAGAGCCTCATGGCGACCATGCTTTCAGGGGCAACATTGATGGACGCTGCCCTGCTCCTCATAGCAGCCAACGAATATTGCCCTCAGCCCCAGACAAGGGAGCACCTGATGGCACTGCAGATAATCGGCATCAAGAAGGTCATTGTCGTCCAGAACAAGATCGATACTGTGACAAAGGAAGAGGCGATGCAGAACCATAAGGAGATAAAGAAATTCCTCAAGGGCACACAGTATGAGAAGGCCTCAATAATCCCTGTCTCTGCGCAGCACAGCGCCAACCTGGACATCCTGATAAGGACGATACAGGCGGAATTCCCCACCCCAAAGAGGGATGACAAGAAGACTCCTATACTATTGATAGCCCGCTCGTTCGATACCAACAAGCCGGGTATACTTCTTGACTCGATCACCGGAGGTGTCCTCGGAGGCTCGTTGCGCCAGGGCCACCTGAAGGTCGGGGATGACATCGAGCTCCGGCCGGGGAGGATCATGACTGAGAAGAACCAGCGTGTGTGGAAACCGATAAAGACCAAGGTCATCGGCCTGATGACAGGCGGGGAGGGATCAAAGGACATCGGTCCTGGAGGCTCTGTCGGCGTGATGACCCAGCTGGACCCGAGCATAGTCAAGTCAGACAACCTTGCGGGCAACATCGCAGGCATTCCGGGCAAGCTCCCGCCGGTGTGGGACAGGTTCAGGATGGAGAGCCACCTGCTCGAACGGGTTGTAGGCAGCAAGGAAGACCTGGTCGTAGAACCAATCAAGCTGGGCGAGCCGCTGATGCTCAATGTCAACAGCGCCGCCACCGTAGGCGTCGTGGTAGACATGGGCCGGAAGGGTATTCTCTGCAGGCTTAAGCTGCCTATCTGCGCCGAGAAGGAATCAAGAGTCACGATCTCAAGAAGGATCGGCGACAGGTTCCGGTTGATTGGTTATGGGATTATTAAGGAATGAGACTTCTTACGTGCTCAACCCTTTTCTTCAACAGCGCCTTGGTACCGATATCCTTCCTGTAGAAGACAGGGCCTTTCACGCTCTCTACTCCTTGCTGGGCGATCCTCTCTGCCTCGTCGATCGTGTCAGAGATGCCCACGAACGCCACTGCCCGCGAGCCGAGCATGTACAATCCGTCCTCCCTCTTGTCGATAGAAGCATAGTATGCTCTTGCCTTGTTCTTCCCGATGTCTATCTTGACGTCCTTGACAGGCTTCTCAGGATATCCCTTAGGCACGACGTACTTGCACACAGTCGCTTTCTTCGAGAACTTGGTCTTGAAAGTATTGAGCGAACCTTCAACAATAGCCCTGCAGACATCAACGAAGCTGGTCTCCATCAGCGGCAGGACGTTCATGGCTTCAGGGTCGCCGAACCTTGCATTATACTCGATCAGTTTCACGCCGTCTCTGGTCAGGATGAAGCCTCCGTACATCACGCCTTTGTAATAGATGCCTGTCTCCTTATGGATCGCTTTAGCCATCCCCTTGGTGATTTCCAGCGCCTCATCGATATGCTCCTGCTTCAGGAAAGGAAGCAGATGATCCTCACATGAATATGACCCCATTCCGCCGGTATTCGGGCCAGTGTCATCCTCAAATGCCCTTTTATGGTCCTGTACAGGAGGTGTGGCGATGACATGCCTGCCGTCTGTAAGGCATTGCAGCGAGAATTCCTCACCCTCCAGCCTCTCCTCGACTATCACGCTGGGATGCTTATCAAGGACTTCCCTGCAATACTCTACCCCTTGCGAAATGCTCTTGAAGTGCTCGCCCTTGACCTTCACGCCTTTGCCGCCCGTGAGCCCGTCTGGCTTTATCACGAAGTCCTTGAGCTCTTCCATGTAAGAGTCTATCTCGTGCATGGACTCGAATGCCTGCCATCTGGGCATGCCCTTGATGTTGTACTGCTGCTGCAGCCTCCTCGAGAAGGATTTGCTCGTCTCCAGCTTGGCCAATTCTTTCACTGGGCCGACTGAAGGCACTTTCAGTTCTGAAAGAAAATCGACAACCCCTGTCTGCAGCGGAGCCTCAGGCCCGATGACAGCGATATCAGGTTTGGTCTTCTCCACGATGTGCCTTATCAGGTCCTGCTCGTCTATCCTTCCGATGAACCTGTTGCTGGACAGCGAGCTTATGCCTGGGTTGTTGGCCGCCATCAGAGATACGAGCTTCGCCTCTCCCCTGGTTATAGCTTCAGCCAGCGCATGCTCTCTCGCTCCATTACCTATGAGCAGGACTTTCAATCTCGCACCTCTCTCCTGAGCGCTTCTTCCCGATGTCCTCCAGGTCCTTCTCTGTCACGTCCTCTGTGGGGTATTTTCCGTTGAAGCAGGCGGTGCAGAATTCCTCTATTTCAGGGTTGCCTACCTGGCAGCTCTTCACCATGCCTTCTATGGTCTGATAGATAAGTTCGTCTGCTCCGATGTGCTTCCTGACCTCCTCAATAGTCCTGTCGCTGGCTACCAGCTCCTTCTTGGTCTGCATGTCTATGCCATAGATGCAGGGATGCTTTATCGGCGGGCAGCATGAGCAGAAGAATACCTTCTCCGCCCCTGTGTCTTTCAACAGCTTTATTATCTTCTTGGATGTCGTGCCCCTGACTATGCTGTCGTCCACCAGGAGGACTTTCTTGCCCGCTATCTCGAGCTGGATCGGGTTGAGCTTGTGCCTGACCGAGCTGTCGCGTTCCTTCTGGTTCGGCATTATGAATGTCCTTCCCACATACTTGTTCTTGATGAAGCCTTCCCTGTACTTTATCCCTGATTCTTCTGAGAATGACAGCGCTGCCGGCCTTGATGTGTCCGGCACGGGTATTATCACGTCAGCCTTCTTGCCCTTGGTCTTCCATTGCTCTGCCAGTGCCTTGCCCATCCTCAGCCTGGACTTGTAGACAGATATCTTGTCCAGCATCGAATCAGGTCGGGCGAAGTAGACATACTCGAATATGCACGGCCGGTGCTTGCCTTTCTGTATGCGCCTCTCATGTAGCATCCCTTTATGGTCGATGAATATGGCCTCACCTGGCATCACGTCCCTCTCCAGCTGGAAGCCGAGGTAGTCCAACGCGACCGTCTCTGAGGCGAACATATATTCATCCCGGTTCTTGCCCATGACCAGCGGCTTTATCCCGAACGGGTCCCTGAAGGCCACCATGCCCTTGCCTGCGATGTATGCCACGACCGAGTAAGACCCCTTGAGGCGTTTGTAAACCTCTCCTACAGCCTTGAAGACCTTGTCTGCAGAGAACTCCCCTGGCTGCTTGTGCAGCTCGTCAGCGAAGACGTTCAATATGACCTCTACGTCGCTGTCTGAGTTCAGATGCCTCAGGTTCTTGCTGAACAGCTCTTCCTTCAGCTCGCAATAGTTGGTGATGTTGCCGTTATGGACCATGGCTATGCCGTAAGGTGAATTCACCTGGAAAGGCTGTGCGTCATGAGGGGAGCCCTTGCCTATGGTGGGGTAGCGGACATGGCCCAGGCCAGTGTTGCCCTGCAGCCTGTTTAATACGACAGGGTTGAACATGTTGGTTACAGTCCCGTTGCCTTTCCGCAGGTTGAAGCGGTCGTTGTAAGTGACGATCCCGGCTGAGTCCTGCCCCCTATGCTGCAATACCAGCAGCCCTCTATATAATCGCTCAGAAACAGGGGAATTGCCGATGATCCCGATTACACCGCACATCTTGATTAGGGGAATTTTCCGGAGTTTTTATAGGTTGTGGTTAGCTTCGATTTATATATGAAAAACAATACCCTATATTGCATGAGGTCTAGGCATGAATAAAGCAGGTCATCGGGTGGAGAAGGCGACCTTCGCAGGGGGATGCTTCTGGTGCATGGAAGCCGTATTCAAGGAAACGGATGGTGTAGTCGACGTCATCTCCGGCTATACCGGCGGCGAGAGAGCAGATCCGACTTACGGAGAGGTATCCTCTGGGAAGACAGGCCATCTTGAGGCGGTGCATATCACATTCATCCCGTCCAAGACCGATTATGAGGAATTGCTCAACAAGTTCTGGAAGCAGATCAACCCGACAGACGCTGACGGCCAGTTCGCGGACCGTGGGTCACAGTATAGAACCGCAATATTCTTTCACAACGGAGAGCAGAAGCAGTTGGCGGAGAGGTCTAGACAGGAGGTCTCAAAGATGTTGGGTAGACCGATAGTGACGCAGATCCTTCCAGCATCCGAATTCTACTTGGCAGAAGAGAAGCATCAGGATTATCACAAGAAGTGTCCTGTACGGTACAGGCTCTATAAGAAGGCCTCTGGCAGGGAGTCCAGGCTGAAGAAGCTCTGGAATGATGGGCTCAAAGGGGGATTGACACCACTGCAGTTCGAGGTGACGCAGCGATGCTCGACAGAGCCGCCGTTCGATAATGAGTATTGGGACAACAAGAGGGAAGGCATCTACGTCGATGTCGTTTCTGGAGAGCCTTTGTTCAGCTCGAAAGACAAGTTCGACTCCGGCACAGGCTGGCCGAGCTTCACCAGGCCATTAAAGAAAGGCAGTGTCGTCGAGAGAGAGGACAGGAGCCATGGCTCAGTCAGGACAGAAGTGAGGGGCAGGAAGGCGGATTCCCATCTCGGCCATGTGTTTGATGACGGCCCTAAGGGCAAGCCGAGGTATTGCATGAATTCAGCCGCCCTCCGCTTCATCCCCAAGGAGAATCTTGAGAAGGAAGGCTACGGGGAGTGCCTGTCATTATTCGAAGAATGATCTCTCCGTCCCAGAGTGCTATTTCTCAGGTATTATTATCCAGGCGAGGATGTAGCCGAGCACTCCGGCGCCTCCGGTTATCAGCGTGCCGAGCACCCAGAGCAGCCGGACAAGGGTAGGGTCTGTGTTGAAGTACTCGCCTAAGCCGCCGCACACCCCGGCTATCATGCGCTTCCTGCTGCGGTAGAGCTTCTTTTGGGTTGCCATACTTCTTGAGTCTGGCCTTTAGTTTATAATTCTTTCTCCCGCAACCTTTTTAAACCAAAGCCTCACCCACAAGTGCAGTGGGCAGGTAGTTCAATCTGGTAGAATGCCGCATTGGCTATGCGGAGGCTCCGGGTTCAAAACGCGCAGTCGCGATGGAAGTCCCGGTCTGTCCACTTATTCTTTCCATGACAATATCTTTGAATAATTTGGATAATTTTATATAGATACATATCACATTTCATTGATTATGGAAAAGAGATGGGTAGCGGTAGCAGTATATATTATTCTCGTAACGCTGGCCGTCACCTTCACAAACAGGACCGGTCTGACAGGATATGTCGTCGCCGGGCCAGTCTACGGCGAACAGGTCTGGGATTTCAGTGAGCCCGGAGATTACTCCTATAACGAGGATGCAATCAAGATTTCAGGCGGCAAGGTCACTTTGAAGAAAGATAATCCGCCAAACTACGCCTCTTCAGGCTGGATAGAAACTGCAGATATAGAGATTTCAGAACTCAACCGATGGGACTCACTTGTCTCTGAAACCAAGCTCGACGGCGAATCCATCGAATTCTATTATTCCGTCGACTCAGGGGATAGCTGGCAGCTGATCGATGACTTCAACCTGAGCTTCGTCGACTCCGACATTATCAAGATACGCGCTGTGCTGCTCTCATCAGGATCAGATACGCCTGTGTTGAACTCTATCACAATAGGCTATCTCACTCAGGTCGAATGCCAGGAGGATTGGGAATGCGGGGATTGGGAAGAATGCCAGGAGGACAACACCCAGGTCAGGACCTGTACTGATCTCAATGGCTGCGGAACAGAGGACGAGAAGCCTGAGACAGAGCAGGACTGTGAATTCGGCTCCTGCTCAGCCAGTGAAGTTGAGATTCAGGCAGCTAATGAGGAGGGTGCCCCTATCACTGGACTCCCTGAAGGGAACTCCATATACCTCAAATACCGTTCCGACGGGCAGACCCAGACCGTGCAGTTCGAAGGATCCAATGATTTCAAGCTCTGCGTACCGGAAGCATCAGACAGCATCTATGCCAGGTCCTGCGGCCCGTCCGAATGCTCGGGTTACAGCTATATAGAAGCTACATTAGGCGACGACATCAGTGTCCTTGATGGCGTCGTGAAGTTCATCACGACATCTGTAGTGTTCCAGGACCAGGACGGTATGATAGATGCTTCGCACGAGTTCTATGGCATTCTCTTCCTAAACGTCTACAGGTCAAGCAAGCTCGTCTTCGGCTGCGGCAACTGCAACAATGCTGCCGATGCATTGAAGGCCGGCGACAGCTTTGTAGTGCCTCTCGGTGCCGGATACAGTTATAAGTCTATGGTCAAAACATCATTGTCGAACTATAACGGCATAGAATCCCCCTTGACCGAGGTGGATTCCGCCTCGGAGGATACAATAACATCAGAGTTCTTATTGGTCTCTCTTGACCTGAATGACCAGGATGGGAGCATCGACTCTTCACACGAATTCTATAGCAATGCATATGTGAATGTCTACAGTTCCAGTGGTAAGCTGGCTTTCGGCTGCGGCAACTGCAACTCGGGCAGCAATGCCTTGCAGGACGGTGACACCTTCATCGTGCCATCCGGCAGCAGCTACAGCTACAAGCCCCTGGTGAAGACCGGACTGTCGAATTATAATTCCATAGAGGGTGATATGGTAAAAATTCAAGAAGCGTCTGAGGACTCCATCTCGCCGGTCTTCCGTGTCGTCTCGGCGGAACTCAGTGACCAGTACGGTCCCATATCAGAAGGGCACAAATTCTTTAACGAGACCTTCATTAACGTTTACAGTTCGAACGAAAAGCTGGCCTTCGGCTGCGGCAACTGCAATTCGAAGACGGACCAATTGAAGTCTCAACAGGCATTTTTCGTGCCGGATGGCAGTGATTTCAAATACCGCCCTCTCGTGAAGACCGATGTAAGCAATTACAACAACATCGATGGCGGGCTTGTGGAGATGGAGTCCTTCTCTGAAGAGTCAGTGTCTTCTACTCTAAGGACTGTGGCTGTCTCTTTCCGTGATTCAGATGGACTGATATCAGGGGAAAGCGCAGAGGACCTTTACCTGGACATATTGAAGACCAGCAATAACAAGGTGCTCTGGAGCAACCTCAAGCCGGGTGCTTCATTCATCGTCCCTGACAGTGTAGATTACTATTCCCAGGAACAGACAGATCCAGCAGGCAATTATAATGACCTTACCGGAACCTACAACCTGCAGGATTCCACAGGCCAAGATGAGCTCGATGCTCTATTCCAGCAGATCACGATAATGACCTACGATGCTGGATGTGCGGAGACAGATGAGGCCGTCAGGATAATCAGGCCCTCCAACGGCAAGACAGTATACCAGCTCTCTGCCGGAGAGACCTTTCACGCACCGATTGGATCAGAGATGAAATACCAGATAGTTGAAGGAGAGCTCCTCGGACCGGTCAATGTCAGCCCGAGCCTCGAATATCTGCATATAGCTCCCAGCCAAGATATCACCTGTCCGCAGGGGGATGTCTGTGTCGAGAACTGGACCTCGGTGTCGGGTGTCTGTACGGTAGATGACACGAGGTTGCTGCATTACCTTGATGCTAACGCATGCGGTACCACTACGGGTCTTCCAGCAGACAACGGCACACATGTGGATTGCGATTATTGCACCCCTGATTGGAGTCCTGTCTTTGGTGAATGCATGTCGGATGACACCATGCCAAAGATATATACAGACAATAACGATTGTGGCGAATCTGATGGATTGCCCGTGGACAACGGGACACATTCCGATTGCGACTTCTGCACTCCGGAATGGACGCAAATCAACACCAGCTGTACGAACAATACAATCATCGGCTGGTTCAACGACTCAAACACATGCTTTGCCATCACAGGATTGGAATCTGACAACGAAGCTCCAGAGAACAACACTTATGCTTGCCAAGAGGCTGCTCCGATAATTGAGACAGTCAGGATGCGCAACATAACCAAGCATGAAGTGCCTAATGTGGGCAAGGTAGACTTCAACCGAACGATCAGCATAAACGAGAGCGTTAATATAGACTACAACATCCGCTTCACCAACAATTCAGTATTCGTCGATTCCATAGCGGTGCCGGAGCTGAACACGTCAGCAACCCTCACATTATTCAACCAGACAGTCACAAATCCAACCATCATGAGGGACGGTGAGACCTGCCCAGGGGATATCTGCCAGATTATCAGCTACATCAACGGCACTGTCATCTTCAATGTCACGCATTTCACGACGTATTCTGTCGAGGAAGGGCCATACTGCGGCGACAGCTCTTGCGACGATGGAGAAAGCTGTTCAACATGCCCAGTTGACTGCGGCGCCTGTCCGACCAGCGGCGGATCTTCCAGCGGTGGTGGTGGAGGAGGTGGCGGAGGCGGTTCTTCAGGTGGTGGTGGAAGCGGCGGAATAGTCCAAGCCGTTAATAAGACTATTCAGAATAAAACTGGTTCTAGTTCAATACCCTCAAAGAAGCAGCCGAAGAAGATTGAGATGTCTGCAGCCGATGTTCCAAATCACCCGGAATGTGACTATAAATTGGAAGTTCTCATCCCAGAGGAGATGGATTTCCTCGATCAGGACGCACACAGCGGAACAGTGGCTAACAGGGGAAATTGTGAAATAGACCATCTTTCTCTCAGCCTCAACCGAGAACTAGGTGAGGTGATCGAATTCATCCCCCCCATAATCGAGGACCTTGGTGTGGGCGAGACTGTCGATATATGGGTCATGAGGCGGGTCCAGGCTGGAAACCTATTGACCGGTCAGGTGATAAAGACAGCGAAGTACAACGAGGTCATTAACGGCAATGTCATTTTTGAGGCCTCTTCCGGCGAGGCGCAGATCCTCAAGAAGGAGGTGGCATTGAACGTCATTGTGTCCTCGGAAAAGAGGATATTTGACAGATCCTTGGCCGTTATGATGGGGCTGATGGCCGTGACCATCATCGGTGCTCTAGCTTTGATATACAAGCATGGGACCAAGGCAAGAGATCGCAGAAAAAAAAGGCATCATAAGAAATGATACTACTGTTTCCCTATTTTCAAAAGCTTTAAATACTCAATTGTGTGGATAAGTTACATGAAAAAAGCCCGGGCTCCAAAAGAATACCTTCTTATACTCGCTGTCGGAATCATAATAGCCTTGATCGCTTTACTCACCTGGACATATGTCTAGATTCTTATCACTTTAGTGACAAGCCGCTTTATGATTGCCTCTAGCAGCTTGTTCTCCACGTTCTCAGGCAGCAGGATGAGCTGGATGGTGTTCTTCTGCAGCTTCTCCAGGGTGGTAAGCAGGGAGATGCCGACGTCATCATGCGACAGGTATTCCAGCAGCCTCTCGATGTTCAAGTACATGATGAAGCGTTCTTCCGGCATGAGGTTGAGCGTCAGGAAGGTGTAGTAGTAGATGTCCTGGTAGTTCTTCGGCGGGTAGACGGTTATGCAGTACTTCACAGGCGGCGTGCCCTTGCCCCTCTCACACGATATGCCGTCGACGAACTTTATCTTGTCAGTGTCAATATTCCTGCCCTCGAGGGAGATGACCATATCATATGTCCTTTCGCTGTAGGTTATGCATATGCCTTCCAGGCCCGATTTCAGGAGCATCTCGAGCAGGTCCACGCTCTTGTCATAGTATTGCAGGGGGTCTATGAGGACCAGGACGATATCTTCCTTTTCGAACTTTGGGATCTTGTCCAGCTTGGTTATCTCTTCGAAGGTGGCCAGTGTCCTCAGGTCGATGTCCCTTGAGACCGACTCCCGGACGAGCCTGGTCAGCTCCACTATGAAGGCTATCTTCCCCTTGTCGTCGTGGATAGGTATGGAGATTATGTCATAGTCCTTGCCGTCGTAGCCCTTCTTGATAGAATTGATGACCTTGTTCTCATTCATGCATCTGAGGCTGGGCGAGTCAGGTGAGATGACATCAATGTTGTCGAAGACCTGGTATGACTTGCTGCCGTAGACCCTGCTAAGCCCGAATCCCTTCCGCTCAAGGGTGTCATTGACCCAGAGTATGCTGAAGTCAGTGTCCAGGCAGCATACCTCCTCGTCCGGGTCGTTGAAAAGGTTGATCAGCAGTGTCCTCAACCTGGTCGATACGCTCTTCATTTTGCCTCTTTTGCAGTCAATAAGCCTCGGTGGTTTATATTGTTTGTGAAAGCAAGGACTGACAGAGCAAAGCCAGGTCCGGGATATTCATGGGGTGCTCGAAAAAGAAATATTTATAAACCCATCCTCCAATTCCATCCCTCTGTGAGGTGATAACATGAACCCAGCTTGGATCATTTTGATTGTAGTCGCAGTGATTGTGCTCTTAATAATTTTCTTGTACAACAGCCTGATAAGGCTCAAGAACCAGGTCAAGAATTCATTCGCCCAGATCGATGTCCAGCTCAAGAGGAGGAATGACCTCATCCCGAACCTTGTGGAGACGGTCAAGGGCTACATGAAGCATGAGAAGGAGACCTTGGAGAATGTCACAAGGGCCAGGTCCGCAATATTGAAGGCGAAGAATATCGAGGACAAGGCCAAGGCATCGAACATGCTTTCCGACACCCTGAAATCCCTGTTCGCCGTGACAGAGAACTATCCTGACCTCAAGGCGAACCAGAATTTCATGCAGCTGCAGGAAGAGATTACAGGGACAGAGAACAAGATATCTTATGCAAGGCAGCACTTCAACGACATAGTCATGGTCTTCAACACGAAGATACAGACCTTCCCGAACAACATGTTCGCCAACATGCTCCACTTCAAGGAGGAGGCCATGTTCGAGGCCAAGGAAGAGGAGCGCAAGAATGTCAAGGTAAAGTTTTAGATGACCCGGTTGATGTTCGATGAGGTCAGGGGCAATAAGATAAGGTCCTGGCTGCTCGTATCCTTTTTCATCGTACTCATAGGCCTACTGGGTGCGGTCATCGGTCTCGTGTATAACAACCTTTATCTAGGCCTCGCAATCGCGCTGGTTTTCTCCCTTATCTATTCGATGATCGGATTCTTCTCCGGCGGCAGCATGATCCTGAGCCTTTCTGGTGCCAAGCCTGTAACGAAGAAGGAATATCCCCACCTTTATCACACCCTTGAGGGGTTGGCCATCGCAGCAGACATCCCGACTCCCAAAGGTTATGTGATTGAGGACTCGGCGCTCAACGCTTTCGCCACTGGCAGGGACCCGAAGCATGCCTCAGTGACGGTCACCACAGGCCTATTGAAAGTCATGGACCGCCAGGAGCTGGAGGGTGTCATTGCCCATGAGCTCTCCCACGTGAAGAATTATGACATAAGATTCATGATGCTGACCGCGGTGCTGATAGGCATCGTGACCCTGCTGAGCGATTTCCTGCTGAGGAGCTTCCTTTGGGGAGGCGGACGCAGGCGAAGCTCTAAGAGCAGCGGTAACCTGGGATTGATCCTTATCGTCGCAGGCCTGTTGCTTGCCATACTCACGCCCATAATCGGCCAGCTCGTTAAGCTGGCGATAAGCAGGAAGAGGGAGTATATGGCAGATGCCAACGGCGCCATCCTCACGAGGTATCCGCCCGGCCTCGCTTCAGCCCTGGCGAAGATTGCGAAGGACCCGGACCCTCTGGTGGACAAGGCCAACAAGGCGACGGCGCACCTTTTCATATCGACGCCTTTCAGGGACACCAAAGGCTTCGTGAATGGCTTGTTCTCTACGCATCCTTCAATAGAGGAGCGCATAAGAAGACTGAATGAGATGTAGGGACCGGGTTTTG
>JAHIVG010000087.1 GCA_018816705.1 Nanobdellota archaeon | reverse complement strand
TGCTTAACCAAAGACTTATTAACCACTCCAAGAACAACATCTACGGTTTGCATCCGGAATCACCTCGTTTGACAAGTGGTTCCGATGCGAACTACTATTTAATACTGCCCACCCTATATTAGTAAGCTCATCATAAACAATCGGCTTGTGGCACCAAAAGAGGTGTTGAAGGAACTACAGGAATATGATGACACACTTGCCAAATGGGCAAAAAAACAAAAGAAGATGTTTATATCTCCAACACAGAGACAAATACAGATTGTGAAGGAGCTTTTACAAGAGTATCCTTCTTTAGTTGATGTTAGTGCAAAGCATTCAGCTGATCCTTGGGTAATTGCTCTTGCAATCGAAATGGCCTCACAACGTCAGAGAACACTTTTTTAAATTAAGAGGATTGTTGTAACAGAAGAAAAATTGAGGGGAGAAAAAGTTAAAATCCCATTTGTATGCAATAACGGACAAATTGAATGTATTGATATTATTGATATGTTTAGGACTGAAGGATGGAAATTCTAGTAATTCAAGATAAAAAATGAATAACAAACGCCATTTGGACGGGACAGGGAAAGGGGAATTCTTGTATGATTACAAGAATGACATCTTAGTGTTTAAAGTCAAGGACAGGGATTACAAGATGTCGATAGAGTTCGAGAATTTTGTTATTGACCTAGACACAGAAGAGTATGTTACCGGCATACGGATTCTTGACGCTTCCAAAGTCTCTGGATTGAACAAGATTATTTTTACTAGTTTGGTTCATGGAGAGTTTAATGCATCAATCAAAGAAAACATAATAACCGTAAGATTGAAGTTTGTCGGCAAACTGAGAAACAGGATAATCCCCATCTTCTCTAAAGAAAAGGAGTTCACTCAACAGATTTCCGCACAGGGCAATCCAAAGCATCCAATTCAAGATTCAATTGTGACCGTACCCGAAATAGTCGCTGCCCATTAATCCATTTTTCTGTTGCCTCAAGACCTCCTAAAGGAAAAAATAATCAATAAGAAAAAATAATCCTATCTCGCACTGACAGCTTCGCCTTCCTCGGCGTGGATGCCCTTGCGCTCCCTGATCTGCTTGATGATCTTCTGCTGGAGCTCGTCCGGCAGCCTCTCGAAGGCCTGATCGACCAGGAAGTGGTTGCCTCTTCCGCCGGTCGCTGACCTCAAGTCAGATGACAATCCGAACATCTCAGCAACAGGCAATTTTCCTTTCACAGATACCTGGCCGCCTTCTGTGGTCATGTCCAATAATTGCCCCCTCTTGTTGGAGATTGTCTTGGATATCTCTCCCATGTATTCCTCGGGAGCATCAAATTGTAGGGTCTGCACAGGCTCGTATAGCATGGGCTTGGCGTGCATCATGGCGCCCCTTATCGCTCCCCTGACAGCAGGGTAGAACTGGGCAGGTCCCCTATGGATGGCATCTTCGTGCAGCTTGACATCCAGGATCTCGACCTTGACGTTGACACACGGCTCGCGAGCTATCGGTCCGCCGACCATCACGCTGTCGAACATGTCCATGATCATCTCGATGACGTCACCGATGTGTACGACGCCGCGGGTCATGTCGATAAGCATGTTTCCCTTGAAGATCTCCCTGACCTTCCTCGATGTCTTGCTGTCCATGCCTGCGTTCTCCAGGACCTTCCAGAGCTCTGGGTCCTTCTTCTTTACCCTTCCTTCGGGTATCTCCCTGCGCCGGATCGCTTCTGTCATCTCCGGCACGATCGGGCTGACCCTGATGAATACCTTGTTGTGCTTGTTGGGCGATTTGCCTTCCACGGTAGGTGACTCTTTGGTTACCGTCTCCCTGAACACGACTATCGGTGGTGAGCTCTTCACGTCCACGTTCTTCTCTGTGCGTATCCTGTTCTCGATGACCTCGAGGTGCAGTTCCCCCATGCCGTGCATGAGGTGTTCTCCCGTCTCCTCGTTGATCTCGATCTCTATCGTGGGATCCTCCTTGTTGACCTGGCGCAATACCTCGATGAGCTTCGGCAGGTCTCCAGGGCTCTTGGCCTCTATGGCCTTCGTGACAACAGGCTCGAACATGTGCTTTATCTCCTCGAACGGCTGCATCTCTTCCAGGCTGATAGTCTCGCCTGAGAACACTCCTTTAAGGCCCACCACTCCTACGATGTTGCCTGAGGGAACCTCGTCTATCATCTCCCTCTTGGCCCCGTTGTACACAGATACCTGCTGCACCCTGACCCTCTTCTTCAATCCGTTCATCCATACTTCAAGGCCCTGTTTCATCGTTCCTGAGAACAGTCTTCCTGCAGCTACCTCTCCTGCGTGCTTGTCGTAGACGATCTTAACGACGACGAATGCCAGAGGCCCTTTGGGGTCGCATGATAACAAAGATTTCCCTGTCTCTCCCTCGAGCTCGCCGCGCCATATCTTTGGGACGCGGTACTTCTGCGCCTGTATGGGATTGGGTAAGTGTGTTATGACCATATCCAGGATGACCTCATGCAGCGGGGCCACCTTGGCTAATTCCTCGCTCTTCTCGTTCTCGTAGGCGTCGATGATATTCTTGAAGGTGAGGTTCTTCTTCTTCATGAAAGCTACCGACATGGCCCATTTGTGGAACGCTGATCCGAATACCACAGAGCCGTCGTTGACGTTGACCTGCCACTTGTCCTTGTACTCCTCTTCTGCGATTGTCTTTATGAACCTGTTGACGTTCGATATGATATTGAGGAAGCGCTCCTGCATCTTCTCAGGCGTGAGCTTCAGCTCCTTCATGAGCCTGTCCACCTTGTTGATGAACAATACGGGTTTCACCCTTTCCCTGATTGCCTGTCTTAGTACTGTCTCTGTCTGGGGCATCATGCCCTCCACAGCGCATACTAATACGATTGCTCCGTCTATCGCTCTCATGGCCCTAGTTACGTCGCCGCCGAAGTCCACGTGGCCAGGCGTGTCGATGAGGTTGATCAAGAACTCTTTGCCCTCGAAATCATGCACCATGGATACGTTCGCCGAGTCTATGGTTATGCCTCGTTCCTGTTCGTCCTCATGGAAATCCAGCGCGAGCTGCTTCCCGGCGAGCTCCTGGCTCATCATCCCGGCTCCTGCAAGCAGGTTGTCTGAGAACGTCGTCTTGCCGTGATCTATGTGCGCCACCGTGGCTATGTTCCTTATGGATTCAGGCTTGCTCATCAGCCTGGTTATCTTGTCGACCATCTTCTCTGCCATTTTCTCACCTAAAACGTGTGTTTTTCGTGCACTGTCTTATAGCCGTGCAGCTCTTTCTTCTCGAACCACAGCTTGAGCTCTTCATCTGCGTCCTTCTTGCATGCTGATGCGTGGATTATGTTCTTGCCTCCTGATTTCTGCTTGGAGGCCCATTCCATGCTGAGATGGGCGAAGTCGCCTCTTATCGTGCCTGGAGCAGCGTCCCTCGGGTCAGTCGCCCCGACTATCTTGCGAACGTTGTGTATGGCATGCACGCCTTCTAAAGCGACTGCCACCACCGGGCCCTCTGTGATGAACTCGACAAGTTCCTTGAAGAAGGCCTTGTCCTTGTGCGCCTTGTAATGCTCTTTGGCGAAGTCCTTGTCTATCCAGACCATCTTCAGCCCGATTATCTTCATCCCTGTCTTCTCGAAGCGGTGCAGGATCTCTCCGACGAGGCTTCTCACCACTCCATCCGGTTTTATCAGTATGACAGTCTTCTCGATCATTCGGACCGCCTCTTTCTTACCCATGCTGTCTCGCGGGGTTTTCTCTTGAGCTTCAGCAGGTTCTTCTCGCACTTCATCGAGCAGAAGTGCAATAGCTTGCCGTCCTTCTTGACGTATGTCTTGCCCGTGCCGATCGTTATGTTCTGGTCGCAGAAGCTGCATTTCATGCTTATCACCTAGTTGCTGCCCCTTCCGGCCTTCTTGAGCTGCTTTGCCTCGAACTCTGTCTCGCGCAGCATCAGTACGTCGCCTATCTGCACCGGTCCTAGGACGTTCCTTCTCATTATCTTGTTGGTGTCCCTGCCTTGCAGGACCTTGCACCTGACCTGGATGGCCTCTCCTCTTGTCCCTGTCCGGCCGATTATCTCTTCGACCTTTGCGGGCACGGCTGCTGAGAAGTTTATGCTTCCCTTGTCAGGCCGCTTCCTGGGATCTGGCTTATTTTCCATATCAATCGCCGGTTATGGTCTTTATGAGGGTCTTGGACTCTCCTTCCTTGATTATGGCCACGCTGACTGTCGCCACTTCAAGGCCTGCTGCAGCGCCGAGCTCTTCTTTGGTGGGCACCTCGAAACATGGGACGCCTTTCTCCTTGCAGAGCAGGGGGAGGTGCATGGTTATCTCTGGCGGCTGCGCATCCTTTGCATATGCTACCAGCTTGGCATTGCCCCTCTCGATCGCCTTGGTTACCTCGTTGGTTCCCTTCTTTATCTTGCCAGTGGTCTTCGCGACCTCTATTGCTTCGAATATCTTGTCAGCTTCCATTCGTATCACCTGTTCCAGGAGAATCATGTCCTCCTTCAGGCCTTGCGGCCGTCATCATTCATCGGTAACTTGAGGGGTTCAGAACGGCTTTATAAAGGTTTCGGCATAGCAAGCTTTATAAGTGGAAAGGTCAACTGGTTGTCCATGGCAGATTACATCCATGCCATGAAGAGGCCGTTCAGCGATCTTAAGCGGTTGATCATCGGCATCCTTCTCAGCATACCTGTTCCGCTTCTCCGTTTCCTTACTGAGACCATCGCCTTGGGTTATGCATATCAATGCGGCAAGACTGCATATGAGGGAGAGACTGAGCTCCCCAAGTGGGAAAAATTCATGAAGCTCTGGGTGATGGGGTTCTTGGCAGCAGTTATAGCATTGATCTATTCCATCCCTGTTCTGATCGCCATCCTGACGCTCGCGAGGGATCTGTTGAAGGATTATATGTTCGTCGGGACCGAGACCACTGTTGCAGCCTTGCAGAACTTCGGTCATTTCGTGAGGTCCTACGGCCCTGGAATCTTTGTCGTCTGGGGATTGGCGCTGATACTCAGCTACATAATTCCCATCGCTATCATGAAGTTCGTCATTGATGGCAAGTTCGGCTCGGCCTTCCATCTCAGGTTCATTTTCAGCAAGATATTCACATTGAGATATCTCAAGGCCTGGCTTGTCGTGACTGTGTTGACTTCAGCCACTTCTTGGCTCACGCTGAAATTGGTGTCTGCGGATGCCTTGAAGGACCTAACAGCGGCGAACGTCGGACAGGTGCTCGTATCGTTGGCACCGTTCCTGGCCGTCTCGATAATCATCACGTTCGTCATGAATGTCTTCGCCTATACAGTATACGGTTCTATCTATAAAGAATTGGAGTGATCTATCTCTCGCCTTTCTCCTCGACTTTCTTCAGCCAAGTGTGGAGATTTACCCTATGGTCATTCTTCTCTCCGTGGGAGGATTCTATCCCTATGAGCTTGGCGAAGTCATCGCTCCGTTCCAGGTTGATGCCCCCTTTCTGACCCTCCTCCCTGAGCTCGCGGAGCGCGATTATGGCATTCTTGAGGTGCTTAGCCATATGCTTCATCTCAGTCTTGTAATGAGCCAACCTGGTGCCGGCGGCTTTCCTGTTCAGGAATATGGTGTCCAGGTCCGGCCAGCGGTTTTCTAGGAACTGGTTCTCGTGCTCCAAGAACTCATATATCATTATGAGGAATCTCTGCTTGTCCAGTATCATCTTATCACCTTTTTGGATTGAGTGGGATTGCCGTCAGTGTTGCGGCGTCAAGGAAGGGTTGTATGTGTGTGGGAGCTGGGATAATAGGGCTGGATATGATTCTACTTCCATAACATACATCGAGTGGTGGATATACCTCATCTTCTGCTCGCCATCTTCTGCCTGCTGGCCTTCCATTATCTCGACGCCTACCAGAAACTCTTTGGCGTTGGCATAGGCGCGTGCTGCTGCGAACCTCTCCAATCGTGTGGGTTCATCTGTATTGATGCTGAGCCCCCACCTTTTTGCAGCCTTCTCGAGCATGCTCCTGACGTAATCGTCTATCGGCTCCACTGCCATAGGATTAGGTATGGTATATTCTTCCTTGTGCTCTTCCAATATAGAATCCATGAGCATGAGAATAGGTGGGAAGAGATGATATATAAATTTTCTGCTGGATTTTATGTTTTTTTCAAGATTTTCCAGAAAAAGTGGTCAATAGCTCTTCTTGTCCTCGCGTGCAGCCCACTCCTCGAACACCTTGACATTCTCGTCACGCAAGAGATCACTGACAATCTCGACTTTACTGTTCCCCAGCTCCTTCATCTTCTCGTTGGGGATCTCGAGCTCTGAGAATCCGTACTTCTTGGCGTCTTCTATCCGGGTGCCGAAGACTATCTTACGGATCCCGGCCCAGTGTATGGCTGAGAAGCACATCGGGCACGGTTCTGTCGTGGAATAGATTACACAACCGGACAGATCGACTGTCTCAAGCTTCCTGCACGCAGACCTTATGGCATGTATCTCAGCATGAGAAGTTATGTCAGTGTCTTTCCATACAGTGTTGTGCTCGCACGCGACCACCGAACCGTCCTTGACGATGCACGCGCCGAAAGGTGTCTGCCCCTCGGCGATGCCCTCCCTGGCCTTGTCGATAGCCTTTTTCATCAAATCTTCATCATCCATGGCAATCCTCAACCACATGTTTTATAAAAAACTTGTCAATCCCACTGCTCTGTAGAACAATCCCCCTAGTATCGGATTAGCCCTACAAATATGGATTACTACCATAAAGTTTATATATCAGTTATATCCCAAATAATAACAACAATATATAGTCATTTAATAATGATACGAGTAAAACATGAGGTGATATGAGATGGGACTAAAGGCATTCTTCTTCATAATTGTCGTTGCATTACTGATAGTCGCATGCAAGCCGGTCGTTGTTGACGAACCCGGCGTCGAGTGCGACCCTAATGATAAGCTATGCTTCCCCCCTTCTGGGGAGGAGCCCATATTCGAGGAACCGGAGTTCCCTGGCTTCGAGCCAATAGAGCCTGAAGAGCCTGAGCTACCCGAGCCCGAAGTGCCGGAGCCTGAGCCCGAGACACCTGAGCCTGAGGTTCCGGAGGTCGGCCTTCCGCGGATCGTGATAACAGAGGGCGGCCTTGTGAGCCTGGCAGACATAAGGGCGACAGACCCGGATAATGACGTACTTACATACTCTTACACCGAGCCCTTGGACAGCGGCGGTGAGTGGCAGACCAGCGAAGGCGATGCTGGTGAATACCTCGTCACGATAACCGCCAGCGACGGCAAGACGGTAGCCAGCCAGAGCGTGCTGATAATAGTCAAGGCCCTGAACGCAGCCCCGATGATCACCGGCGTAGCCGACTTACAGGTGGACGAGGGCCAGACGATATCATTGAGCCCGGTGGCCACTGACCCTGACGGTGATGATGTGACCATATCCTATTCAGGCTGGATGACCCGGTCAACCTACACCACAAAATATGATGACGCAGGCACCTACTTCGTGACCATATCAGCCACAGACGGCAAGACTGAAAGCTCTAAACAGGTCAAGATAACCGTCAACAACGTGAACAGGAAGCCTGTGCTCGGTGACATATCAGACATAAGCGTCACAGAAGGCACATTGGTCACTGTCAAGCCGGTTGCCATCGACCAGGACGGCGATGCCGTCACCTACACCTTCGAAGAGCCATTGGATGAGAACGGCCAGTGGCAGACCGGCGAGGGCGATGCTGGCACATACATGGTTACGGTCACAGCTTCAGACAGCATTTCAACTGACACGGAGAGCCTGAAGATCATCGTGAGCCCGCTGAACGCGGCGCCAGTGATACAGCCGATCCAGGAGATCAATGTCACAGCTGGTGAGACTGTCCAGATCTACCCGCAGGTGACCGATCCTGACGGCGATGATGTGGCTGTCGTCATATCAGGCTGGATGACCTCGAACACCTACAGGACCACCACTGATGACGGCGGCGAGCACACAGTAGTGATCACTGCCAGCGACGGCAAGGCCACGACGTCCATCCAGGTCAAGGTCGCGGTCAACCGGCCGCCGGTATTCAGAATTTAGTTTTTTTTAGTTAATTTTTTATAGTACCCTATCCCAGACTGCGCTATGGTGAAGAAAGCGCCCGTGCAGTACAAGGACATTGACATTCTCAGGCTTTATAAGAAGAAGGATCTCGGCGTCAGCCAGATCGCAAAGATATACAGGATGGACCCCAACGTTGTCAGAAGGGTCCTTTTAGACAACGGTGTGAAGCTTGACGATATGGATGACATGATAGGCAAAAAGGCTGATTATACTACGAAGCGCAGCAACAGGCGCATCGCGATGACCGCTATCGCCATGGTCTTCGTGGCCACCTTCATCGGAGCATTGAGCCTCACCCAGGAAGGATCGCTGTTCGGCCAGTCAAAGCTTACAGGGGCAGTGGTCTATGATGAGCCGCAGAGGCCGCAGTGCCTATATGAATGCTGTGATGACGAGAATCATGAGACCAAGCTCTGCCCTGAGGGTCAGGAGTGCATTAAGTGGCACTGCCAACCTGAGGGGACATACATCGAGGGCGAGGCCTAGCCGAAATAGATAGGGGCTTCAATCTTCTCTTTCTTGGCCTTCTTGTCCTGCCTCTTGGCTTTCTGCAGCGCTTTAGGCATCTCTATCTTGCCGAACCTCTTCTCGAAGTTCTTTATGTTCTCCCCGAGGATGCGGTGTATCTCCTTGGCCATGAATATGTCGACCATGACCAGGTTGTGGCAGACCTTTATCGGCTGCATCTCCTTGTTGCGCATGTCGAACCTCGGAGTGACGCTCTTGAAGTCGAATATCATCTTGGTCGGGTTGTGCACCACCGTGACTTCATCGGCGAAGAACGCATCCCCTGTATCTATCTCGAAATTTACCTGTTTCTTCATCATGGATCACCCTTTGCAGGTGAAGTCTCTGTAGTATATAAAAGATTTGGCCTGCTTCCTGGTCGCAACCTTAAGACAAGCCAGACAATTGGAAACCTTTAATAACCACGGCAACAACTATATTCGCATGGCAAATACGCGCAACACGCTCATCTTCGTCGCCTTCATAATTGTCGTCATGGCTTCTGCCAGCTTCTTCTTCACAGTGAGCACTGAACAGCCTGAAGGCTATAAGGCTAAGACCGATATCAACGAGAGCGAGACGATAGGGCCCGGGCAACCGCTGGAGGCACATGCTCAGAGATATCTTTCCCCTGTTCCAGCATCTCCCTCAGCTTAGTCGCGCTGAGGTTCCTGTATTTCTTAAGCTTCCTGATATCATATCCCTTGCCGAAGAGCTCCTCCGTAAGCTGGTTGCCGGTGAACACCGCATCGAACTTGGGCACGAAGCTCTCCACGTGTGAGACGTACTCGTCGTCAGAGTTTATGTCGTCCACTGGGTGGATCGAGAAGCTGCTGATGCCTGCTTCCTTGAGGCTCTGCCTGATCATGGATTCTCTTGCCTTGGCATCCAGGGGGTTGTCTTCTGTGTTGGATTGTTGGGCAGAGCCGATGACTATTATGACTTCGTCGAATTCCTTCAGGGTCTGCTTCACGGCCCAGAGGTGCCCGTTGTGGAAGGGCTGGAACCTCCCTAAGAAAAGGGCTCTTTTCATGTTGAGGGGAATCAGCTTGGGATATTTATAATTTTAGGAAAAGTCCTTGTTCTCATACCTGCAAATCTTCTCAATCATGCATCCCTTGCACACCGGCCTTATCGGCTTGCACACGTTCTTGCCGTGGTGTACGAACAGGTCGTTCACGTATGTCCATTGGCTTTTCGGGGTGATCCTCATGAGCTCCTGTTCTGTCTTCTCAGGGTGCTTGGTCCTGACCAGCCCTAGGCGGTTGCTTATCCTGTGCACGTGGGTGTCCACGGGTATGGCCTGCTTGCCGAAGGCGTACACTAGCACGCAGCCCGCGGTCTTCCTGCCGATGCCTGGCAGCTTTACGAGCGATTCCATGTCATCCGGAACACCTTTCCTCACCATCTTGGCCAGCCCGATTATCCTTCTCGCCTTCACCCTGTAGAACCCGGTCTTCTTGATCATCCTCTCGACATCCTTGACCTTGGCAGCAGCCAATGAATCAGCGTCCGGATAGCGCCTGAAAAGCTTCTCACTGACGCTCTCAGTCGTCTCGTCCTTGGTCCTGGCCGAGAGGACAGTGGCTATGAGGATCCTGAAAGGGTCTCTCTTCATCCTCCCTAGCATCGTGCTGCCGTAAGTATGCTTAAGCTTCGTGATCATCCTCTTCATCCTGGTCTTGTTGTCCATGCTACCCCTGTATTCTCTCCCATATTTAAAAACGTTTATAAATCATGAACCCAACAAGAAGGATATGAAACTTTGGTGGATTGTCCTGCTGATATTCTTGGCCGGCTGCGTGGAATATGGCTCTGAGATAACTTCTGAGACCGGAGAGCTGAAGGAATATCATGGCAGGGAATTCACTGCTTATGGCACCCTGGTGCATCTCGGAGAGGATACCATAACTTTGGAAGCAGAAGTGGTAGACTGCAATAAGAACGAGACCACGCTCGTTGTGAATGCGAGGCCGACAACTCCTGTGATGCTCGGCCAGGATTACTTCGTGAAGTTCGTCCTGACAGGCGATAGGTTAGAGGCCATGATGCTTGACCAGGGATATGAGAGCTGTCTCGAAGCGCACATGGATGATCTGGCCATAATCCCCCAGTACATCTTTGACGAGCGGGGCATAAAGAAGAAAGACGTGCTTGAGCCTGGCATGGCTCATGACTTCCCTTTCACCATCATCAATCGGGGCAGGCATGACACGCATTTCCGTCTCTTGGAGGCCACGATACATGATTTCTACATGCTTCGGCCTGACGAGGACGACCCCTCTGACAGGCTTGACTTGAGCAGGATACCCTGCGAGGTCAGGTCTTCTCCATTGCAGGCTGTGGTTCCGGCTGAGGGCGAGCTCTCTCTCAACCTGAGCGCCATCTGTGAGTATCCCGAAGGCTGCACCCGCACCATCACCGACTGCAGCCTGGGCAGCTGTGAGGAGAAGAACCTGGCTGCCTGTGACTTCGTGCTCTGGGCAAGGATGACCTTCGATGACGAGCTCGGCTTCACCCACATCATCCCCGAGGACTCTAAAGGCCAGGGCGTCATCAGGAGAGACCTGCGGATAAAGACAGAGTT
>JAHIVG010000086.1 GCA_018816705.1 Nanobdellota archaeon | reverse complement strand
TTACCAGAGTTCAAGGAGCTCTTGAGTCTTGAAGGAGGATTGTACGGAAAAGAAGAGGCCTTGATAACAAGCGCTAGACAAAATGATAAAGCTATGCGGGATGCCCTTGACAAAGAGTTTATGTATACTTTAGTAGGGTACGGGACTCTCATGAACGGCAATGAGACAATGAATGAACTAAAATCGACACTACAAAAGGCTGGCACTCGGATCAAGGACATCGAAGCTGAATTCAGGGCAAGAGTGACCCCTGTTTGGGTTCTTGCATTCAAGAGGGTCTTCAACAAAATAGCCACGAGAAGAAAGTGGGAGACAGAAGAAGATGTTGCTGCAAGCAGAGTGGCTGTCTTAAACATTTCAGGCTCTATGAATCATAAATTCAACGGAGTCGCAATCAAGTTGACTGAAAATGAGTATTTGGCAATTAGGGAAAGAGAAAAAAATTATGGGATCATTGGACTGAAATACGTTTATGATTATAGAACGGGTACGAGACTGAAAGAGAAATGCATTTGCGTCAAATCAAATCCCTTAAAAAGTGATGTTACGGTGAGTCGGAGGGACAGACTTGAATTTTATCGTCAGAGACTGTTGAAATACTCTTACGGTTTAGACCCTGACAGATTATTAAAGACAAATAAAATGCCCATCCCGAGATACATTGAAACCATAGATATCGGTGTCAAGTTGCTCGATGGATTGTTGGGAACAGTTGGCATGTATGACAATTACTTAAAGACCACTTATTGTTATTATATCAGCAGAGACGAAAAGAAAGATTATGGAGAAATAACACTGGAAAGGTATTACCGAATCATCGGAATGGAGATTGCCCAAGAACTTCATGCGGCTAGCTGAAACATTTATAAACCCCGCCTCTTTCTTGATTCACATGAAAATCACCCTCCACCTCGACAAGAGCCTCGAGGAGAATGCAGGAATCTACTTCGACAAGGCCAAGAAGGCCAAGAAGAAGCTCGAGGGCCTGAAGGAGGCCATGGATATGACCGAGAAGAAGCTGAAGAAGCTCGAGAAGCGCAAGGTCATGGAGAAAGAGAAGAAGCCCTCTCCGAAGAAGGAATGGTATGAGAAGTTCAGGTGGATGCTGACATCAAAAGGCAGCCTCGTGGTCGGCGGCCGCGATGCAACCACGAATGACATCCTCATCAAGAAGCACATGGAGCCCGATGACACGGTCTTCCACGCTGACATCGCCGGAAGCCCTTTCTGCCTCCTCAAGTCAGAGAAACCTTCGCCCAAGGAGAAGGAAGAGACTGCAGTGTTCTGCGCCATCAACTCCAAGGCTTTCTCATTGGGACTGTCCACTTCAGAGGTCTACGCGGTCAAGCCTGACCAGATAGGTTTCAGCGCCCCGGCCGGAGAGTACATGCAGAAGGGCAGCTTCATGATCAATGGCAAGAAGGAATATTTCAACCCAGAACTCGAGTTTGCCGCAGGCCTTTTAGAGGACGGCAGGGTCATGTGCGGTCCGCTTACTGCTGTCGAGAAGAACTGCCAGCACTTGATCAGGCTGAGGTCTGGCGACAGGAAGAAGAGCGACATCGTCAGGCTCATCCAGAACAGGTTCGATAAGCATTCAGGCTTTGAGATAGCCCAGGAACAGGTCATGTCGGTATTGCCGCCTGGAAGCTTCTCCGAGGAAAGATGATATCCATCCAAGGCGTGCGGCTGCTCGAAAAATATTCAATCTGTTTCGGTGTCTCCACCGCTGATCTCATGGAGAATGCTGGCAAAGGCCTGGCTGACTACATAAGCAAGACGATCGATGGCAATCAGCAGGTCCTGTTCGTCTGCTTCCACGGCAACAACGGAGGCGATGGCCTCTGCGCTGCGCGCCATCTCTCAGAGCAAGGCATCAGCGCATATGTCCATTTCATTGGGGATGAGAAGAAGATGAAGGCGGAGGCCAAGAATCAATGGAAGCTCCTCCCGAAAGAGATCCTGGTCGATGACCCTGACTACGGCTCATACACTCTAGTGGTGGATGCACTGCTCGGTACAGGGACGACAGGCAAGCTCAAGGAACCTATCGCGTTCGCAGTGACCGAGATGGAAAAGGCAGGAAGGCTCATGGCTGTGGACATGCCGACATCTAAAGAGCTTGATGTCGAGACCACTATAACATTCCATGATAAGAAGCCGGGAATGACCGGCAAGATAGAGGTCGTGGACATAGGCATCCCTGACCAGCTAAACCATCTCGTGACATCTATGACAGAACTGAAGGGAGACAGGTTTGCCCACAAAGGCCAGAGCGGCCGCGTCCTGGTCGTCGGAGGCTCTGAGCATTACACCGGGGCCCCGTTCCTGGCGGCATCCGCGATAGCTGCATTGCGCTCAGGTACGGACTGGGTGGAGGTCGCCGCTCCAGAGAAGGTCGCTTGGGCGATCAACTGCCTCACACCCGACCTTGTCACGACCAAGCTCAAGGGCAAGAGCATCAACAAGGAACAACTGCCTGAGATATTGAAGATCCCTCATGACATCATGCTGATAGGCAACGGGATGGGACAGAGCGATGCCATCCCGGGACTCCTGGAAGCAGCTGGCACGAAGGTCGTCGACGCTGATGCTGTCAAGCTGGCAGACCTCAGGAAGCTGAAGCATGCTATATTAACGCCCCATAGGAAGGAATCCGAGCAAGTGCTGAAGAACAGCGGCATCAAGACAGGCATCTTGAAGGCGCTTTCGGCATTCGAGCGGAAACTTCTTGAGCTCAAGCCCACAGGAGAAGAATTCAAAGCCCTAGAAAAGGCAGTCAAGGATATCCAACCCGAGCTCGGCTCGAATGTGCTCATGATCAAGGGCCCTGTCGACTTGATGATCTCAGAAGAAAGCTGGAAGTTCAACGTGACTGGCCACCCCCGCTTGAGCGTCGCCGGCACAGGCGATGTCCTCGCCGGACTGTGCGCTGGCTATGCTGCCAACCTGTCTTTGTTTGAAGCTGCATGCAATGCCGCATTCATGAACGGCAGGCTCGGAGAGAGGCTTGCTGAGAAGATGGGTGACGGATTCGTTGCTAGCGACCTGTTGGAGGGAATCCGGGATCTACACCGGCTGGCTTAGGCCCGAGATATACTCTTTCAAACTCTTCATCATCCAGCCCCCACAGCTTTACACCCTGTTTCAGACCTATCTTTCTTATTCTCTCGTCATCGCCTTCGCTTAGGAGGGTCTCCAGGCTCTGGCCTATTGCCTTATCAAGTTCGCTTAACCATTCTGGATCTTCCAGGTGCCTCGCTGCCAGCACAGCATCCGCCAATATCTCCGGCTCTCTCCTGGCGTCCATGATGAATTGATCCTTGTATTCGACTACCCTGTCGCACACCCTTTGATAGGTATCTGAGAAAACAGCTGTAATCCTTCCTGGTTTCGCGTTCCGTGTTGGGACTCCGCCGCCGCCTTTCACTGTCAGCCGCGGCTTGACGATCTCCAGCGTGGCTGCCTGGGCATTGATAGTAGCAATGTTGTAATCGATTTCTCCCTTATCGAACTTCCTGGTGATGGCAGGATAATCCCGTTCCGCCCGCCTCACAGTAGCCAAGAAATTCAGGTCCGCGTAAAACTGATGCGGCGTGTAGGGTTTCATTGATGATGAGAATAGCAACAGTTCTTTATAAACCTTTCGGTATGTAACCACTGTTAGGTGGCTAATTGGCCGAAACGGTTAGATTCAACACTTTCTGGCCCTGAGGCGTCTTTCTGAGCTGAAATGGATGACGCATCAAATTGCCTAGCTTGCGGCGCAAAAGTTAATTTTTGGCTTTTGAGCTTGATTTTCTTGCGTTCCGAAAACCTGCGTCCGCAGAGTATTTTTACTGCCGAAAATCAGACTGGAGCCGTAGTTTTGCCAACTAACAGCTTACTGCGTAGCAGAGTATATGTCCTTTAGGACTGGGGTTCCTTTTTAATGCAGTTTCCAAGTTGGAAAACATGGAAACATATAAATACTAATAAGGTAGGTTTCATCGTTGATTAAACATGCCAGATGAAAAATTAGCAAAAGCCATTCAATCCAAAGTAAGAAGAGAGATTTTGCATATATTATATAGAAATGATAAAGTTAGCGTGCATGAGATTTCAAAGACTTTGAATATAACCGAGTCTTCGGCTTCAAAACACTTAAAACTCTTATATTATTTGGGGTTTGTAGATTTCGAATCTAAACATCCAGAAAAGTTCTATTATCTAAAAATTAAAGAAATTAGAGATTTATTTGATGTTTACGATAAAATAGTTAAGAAAATGAAAGGATTGTAAAAATTATAAATTTGGGGTTTTTAGAACATGAAACAATATTATCAAGAAGGTGTTGAAAGTGTATTTAGTGAACTTTCAACATCAAAAAAGGGTTTATCAATTAAGGAAGTTGAGAAACGCATTAAGCATTACGGAAATAATGAAATTAAATCAGAAAAAAGAGATTCTATTTATAAGATATTCTTGCGCCAGTTCAGATCTTTCGTGATATGGGTGCTTGCAGCAACAGCATTAATATCATTGTTCTTATCGCATAACATTGAATTCTTAATAATTGTGATGATCATAATATTTATTCTGTTATTGAGCTTTTTTATGGAATATAAAGCTTCGAGAGATATAGATGCCCTCATTAAACTTACACCAAAGCGTTCAACAGTCATTAGAAATGGCAAAAAGATTGAAGTTTCTTCTGTTGAATTGGTTCCTGGAGATATCCTTCTTTTAAAAAGAGGTGATGCTGTCGGAGCAGATGCTAGAATGATTGAATGTGATGGATTAAAAGTTGATGAATCTACACTCACAGGAGAGTCCGTCTCCGTCAATAAAAGTTCTGCTGCCCTAATCGGCGATAAGTCCTTGGCTGAGCAAGAAAATATTGTATTCGCCGGCACACACATCACTAATGGACATTGCATGGCAGTAATCGTGGGTACTGGTGAAAATACTGAATTTGGCAATGTAAGTAAGCTAATCAAAGGGATTAAACATGAAACTACACCATTACAAAAAAGATTAGACAAGCTCACAAAGCAAATAGCGGTATTTGCTGTAATACTATCAATTATTTCATTTTTTGTTGGACTCCTCCATGGTGTTAAATGGGGGGATATGCTAATTTTTTCAATGGCAATAATTGTCTCTGGAATCCCAGAAAGCCTACCAACAGTCGTTGCTGTGACTCTTGCTTCAGGAGTAAAAAAGATGGCAAAAGAAAATGCTATAATAAAAAGGATTCCTGCCGTAGAAACACTAGGGACCTGCTCTGTCATCTGTACTGATAAAACAGGAACCCTTACTCAGAATAAGATGGTAATTGAAAACATTTTCACTTCCGATACAGAAGTCAATGTTACGGGTGAAGGATACAATCCTAAAGGGTTATTTTTTAAAGAAAAAGATGTAATTGATGTAATGAAACATAAAACAATTTCAAGAATTTTGGAGATTGGTGTTTTATGCAATAATTCTGATTTAAAAAAAGATAAACATGACTGGATTGTTGATGGTGAACCTGTGGAAGGTGCACTGATTGTTTTGGCAAAAAAAGCGGGGTTTGAAAAATGGGAGTATCAGAATAAATTTCTAAGAAAAACAGAACATCCATTTGATTCAGAAAGAAAATTGATGAGCACAGTCCATACTTATAGGGGAAAACATTTTGTTCATTCAAAAGGAGCTCCAGAAATGCTTTTGAAAAAAGCGCATTATTATTTACATAATGGAAAGATTTTACCATTAGATAAAAAAACAAAGGACAGATTCCTTGAAAAGAACAATCAATACGGATCTAAAGGCTTAAGTGTTTTGGGACTGGCATTTAAAGAACATTCAGGCTCTCATAATATTAAAAATGTTGAAAATAAACTTGTGTTTGTAGGACTTGTTTCTATTCGGGATCCGCCTCATTCAAACGTAAAAGAATCTATAAAAGAATGTAAAGAAGCGGGCATTAAAGTGGTTATGATAACAGGAGATAATGAAATAACAGCAAAAGCTATTGCATCTGAACTCGGAATATTCACAGAAAAGAATACATTACTAACTGGGGCACAGCTTGATAAGTTAACAGACGCTGATTTTGAAAAGATTATTGATAATGTGACTGTGTATGCCAGGACAACACCTTCACAAAAACTAAGAATTGTTGAGACCTTTCAGAGAGTAGGCCATATTGTTGCCATGACTGGTGATGGTGTAAATGATTCTCCTGCTCTAAAAAAAGCAGACATAGGTATTGCAATGGGAAAAAGCGGAACAGAAGTAGCAAAAGCATCATCAGAACTCATACTAAAAGATGACAATTTCACAACAATAGTCAAAGCTGTGGAAAGTGGAAGAACAATTTATGACAATATAAGAAAATTCATATATTATCTTTTAGTTGGTAGCTTGTCTGAGGTATTATTAATATTGCTTGCAGTTATTGTTGGAGTGAGCCTGCCACTAACCGCCCTTATGATTTTGTTCATCAACCTTGTAACAAGCGAATTTCCAGCAATGGGATTAAGTGTTGAAAAAGCAAGTAAACAAATTATGAAACAAAGACCAAGAGACCCTAAAGAAGGAATTTTAAGCGACTTTGTAATTATGAGAATACTAGGAACTACACCTATAATTATTTTAGGGGTATTATCATTATATATATGGGAAATGTTTGTAAGCGGAAACCTAGCAAAAGCGCAAACAATAGTCTTTGCAACAATAATCATGTTTGAACTTTTTCACGCATTTAATGCTAAAAGCTGGAACAGTTCAATAATCAATAAAAGACTATTTTCAAACAAATATGTAATTTATGGAGTGCTGCTAGCATTCATATTAACCATTACAGTAATTTACTTACCATCACTCCAAAACATCTTTGGTACAGTAGCACTTAACGCATTTGATTGGGTACTAATAACAATTGTATCCTCAAGCATTATAGTATTTGTGGAATTGAAGAAATTCGTGTTAAGAATAGAAATGAAAGAACGAAAAAAAGTAGAAATTTATCCCACAAGAGGATAATTAAACTAGTTATTCTGTTCTCTAATAGTCAAGTGGGAAGGCAATAACAACAGGGATCTTAAGGAGTATAAGAAGAAAGATGGGATCACTGCTAAGGATGCATAGTGAACGCGGCCAGGCTCAGGCCATATGCCCGAATTGACTGATTGAGCTCTTGGAATCCCTCGTGCTTTCGCTTGAAAGCCTCGCTAACGGCCTTTTTCTGGCTTATCTTCCTCTTCTTGACCTGAAACCTGATGTCCTCGGGAATGCGCTCTAGCAAAAGCCAGCGGTAAACCGTGAAAGGATTATACCCATTCTCAACCAACAAAGCATAAAGGTCTTTTTCAACTCCCAGAAGGAAGTAGTCCTTCCGATTGTAGTGGTAATGCGCCAATTTCCCTATGGTTTCCTTAAGATGACACACATCCAGCTTAGGAAGACGACCTTTTAATAGAGTCCTTAACGACTCCAGCTTCTCAACAAAACTTTTCTGCACATCCTGGTCTTTCACGCATACCACCTCCCTTAAAACCCAAAAGCCCCGAATTTGGCCGACACAAAGCCAGGCTCACCCGATGCAGGATCTATAATCCTTTCCATTTTCACCACCGCACAGGCGTTAATTATTATTTTTTATAAGCGACATATTAAATCCGGATTTTTCTATTCCAGTAGCCAAAAGTTTATATAGGAGAAGCTATCGAATAAGTGTATAAAAGAGGCAGCTATGGAAAACGTATTTTTTGACATCGGACTGATCATTATCGTGGCGACCCTTCTAGGTTATTTCGCGCGGCTGATGAGGCAGCCTCTCATCCCTGCTTACATCCTTGCTGGCGCCATAATCGGCCCCGCTGTCCTAGGTCTTGTCACCGACGCAGGCCTCATCCGCAACCTCGCGGAGATCGGCATCGCCTTCCTGCTCTTCATGGTCGGCCTCGAGCTGGACTTCAAACGCCTCAAGTGCATCGGCGGGGTCGGCTCAGTGGGCGGACTCATCAAGACAGCCATCCTTTTCGTGTTCGGATATTTCATCGCCTCCCAGATGAATTTCACAGGTTCAGAGCCGGTCTACATCGCGGTCGTGCTCTCGCTCTCCAGCACCATGGTGGTGGTCAAGCTTCTTTCAGACAAGCAGGAGCTCGACACCCTGCACGGCAGGATAGTGCTCGGCATCCTCCTGATGGAAGACCTCATCGCCATCCTCTTCCTGGCCATCCTTGCCCCTAACAGCGTCGGCTTCCCGATCGTGGCCCTGATAAAGGGCATCCTCGTGTTGGGCCTGCTCTACCTGTTGACCAGGAGCATCTTCCCTTCGTTGTTCAAGTTCGGCGCAAGATATACAGAGCTCTTGGTCCTGCTCGCCCTGTCGACATGTTTCCTCTTCTCCATGATAAGCCATTCTTTCGGCTTCTCCATAGCCATCGGCGCTTTCATTGCCGGCGTGAGCCTGGCCAACCTGCCGTACAACTATGAGATAGCGTCCAGGGTAAAGTCCTTGAGGGACTTCTTCTCAGTGCTGTTCTTCGTCACCCTCGGCATGAAGCTCGTCCTCACCGACATATCGAGCCTCGTGCCGACCTTGATCATATTCACCGTCTTCGTCGTGGTCTTCAAGCCTATCGTCATAATGGTGATAACCAGCTTCTTCGGCTATTCCATCAGGACCGGGTTCCAGTGCGCCATGAGCCTGGCCCAGATAAGCGAGTTCTCGCTCATAATAATAACTTCCGCGATGATGGCAGGGCAGATCTCGGAGAGGCTCTTCACCCTAACAATCCTCCTCGCGGTCATAACCATATCGCTCTCGACGTATTTCATCGAGTTCTCCCGTCAATCTTATGAGATGCTGCGGAAGGCCCTCAAGGTCTTCCAGGTGAGGCTTCCCCTCAGGGAGTTCGAGTTCATGGACAAGGATACCAAGTACAATGCGGTGCTGATCGGGTATGACCGCACAGGCTACAGCATCGTGAAGAAGCTGCACATGATGAAGAAGAAGCTCCTCGTCGTCGACTTCAATCCTGAGGTCATCAAGAAGCTGATCTCCCAGCACGTCCATTGCATCTACGGCGACATCTCAGATATCGATATCCTGGACAGGATAGAGTTCAGGCATGTGGAGACCGTGATATCTTCAGCCCCGGTGAAGAAGGACAACCTGCTGCTGATAAAGAAGGTCAAGGAGAAGAACCCCAAGATATCCATATTCGTGACCGCCTACCACTTGGATGACGCCCTTGAGCTCTACGATATGGGCGCTGATTACGTGATCCTCCCTCATTTCATCGGCGGGGACCACCTCAGCGTGCTGCTCGAAGAAGTTACCCCTGACATCAGCAAGCTCGTGCGGCGCAAGATAAAGCACATAAAGGAACTGAAGCTCAGGCATCGTCTGGGCCATGAGAATGCGAACAATAGACACATCCACTCTTAAGAAGGCAATCGCCTTGGAACCCATGCTGCAGGTAGGCAAGAAGGGCATCACCAAAGAGCTGATAGCCGAGCTCACCAAGCTCCTGAACAAGCACAAGATGGTGAAGGTGAAGCTGCTGCGCAGCTTTGTCTCAAGCAATTCAAAGAAGGAGGCGGCCGAACGACTGGCAGACTCCACCAAGTCAAGGATCGTGAGCCAGACCGGCTTTACAGTTGTGCTGATAAAGGGTTACCAATGAGAGCGGATTGACCTGTCTGCTAATGTTTCAGCTGACACCACCACGTGAATGGCGTGTGGAGGCTCGGGACGGACTCGGGTGGGGACATGTCCAATGGTTTTCCGGGCAGCTGAAGAAAAATATATAAAGAACAGGACCAGAGATAGATAAGGACGATAGGAGACTGAGGATAAAAGAGGATTAAGGACGGAACATGGTTGAAGCGGAGCTCCTGCAGAAATACGGATTCGAGGAAGAGCGAGTAGAGACAGCCAGCGCCAGGAAGGGCCCGCATGTCTATTCCACGACCGGTTATCCGCGTGCTGCCCACAGGTATTGGCTGATATTCGAGGCCTACAACCAGTCCATCGAGGAGATGTATTACTGGCAGCTCGAGTGGTGCAAGTTCAACCAGGGCTACGCCCACCAGGACATTGAGAAGATAACAGACATATTCGCAGCATCAGAACAGAGCTCCTTCTTCGGCTCTGCGCAGCAACGCCTAGGCCTGCAGCAGGACAAGGTCAGCCAGTTTCTCGCCACAGTCGGTAAGATGGTCAAGGAGCTGTTCCAGCTTGTGCGCGAGCTGAGGATCATCGACGAGCGCCTGGCCTACTACAGGGACAGCTATAAGGGTTCTGAGAGCGCGGAGATAACCCTCAAGGGCATATGTATCGACCTGGTAGAGCAGGGCGGCAAGAACCCTGCCTCGGTCTACGGCATGGCGCGCGAGCTGCAGTTCATAACCCTGCCGGACCTCTTCTTCAGCATACATCCCAAGAAGCCGGAGGATGTCGACCCCATGGTGGACAGGCTCGACTTCAACCGCAAGGTCAAGGAGGTGCTTAAGAGGAAGCTCAGGACCTACGTCCAATGGAAGAAGGAGACATACCGTGAGCTCGGGGTCAAGAGGCGCTTCACCCTCAAGTTCATGAGGCAGCATTACGACGTCATCCACATGTACATGTCCTGGGTGCGGCCATACCTCAGGAACATCAAGAGGATGCACATGGCTGACAAGACCAAGAGCCCTGACATGATAAACGCGTTCGAGGGTTCCATGGTCGAGCTGGAGTTCCTTGCCAAGAAGCTGCCGCAGAAGTTCAGCCAGGACCTCACGCCTAAGATCAACGAGCTTGTCTATTCCGTGGTATTGGCCACCTTCCTCTACCGTACAAGGCCGAGCATGAACTACCAGCAGGAAGGCTACCAGAGGGGGCCGTTGCACGTGGGCAAGACAGAGATGACGCTGCGCGGCTACGCCTGGACCCAGGAAGAGATCGACAAGTACAAGAAGATGCGCGAGGAAGAGGATTTTGAGCTCATGGGCCAGATAGACGGCTCCCTCAAGGCCGCTATGGAGGCATTGGGTGATGAATTGGAGAACTACCTGAAGGAGGCAGGGGACTCCCTGCATGAGACCACCAAGGGACCGGAGATCCCTGTGAAGAAAGATAAGCCATCAGGCTTCCTCGACCCGTTCGCATCGATATTCCGCGGCGTCGGAGAGCTGACCGGTTCGTTCTTGGGCAACAAGCCTGTAGAGGGCAAGAAGGTGGACAAGTTCAAGGTCGAGCAGGAGCGCAAGACAGCAGTCTATGAGGTCATGGGCAACATATGGTACATGTACAAGGATTATAAGAAGACCCATGGGATGCTCACATGGTGAGCGGTCATGCGATTCACGATCATAGTAGACCTTAGGAAAACGTGATTGAAATGCCAGAGACATTGCAGGAAGTAAGGAGGCTTTCTCCCCAGGAGAGGATCGAGAGGCTCCACAAGCTCAAGGAGGAGCACCTGAAAGGGATTGAGGAGGCGGACAGCCTGATCGAGGAATCCAAGGGCGAGATAGAGAGGGACCGATTGGCTGACAGCATCGAAGTGCCCGATTCACCAAGAGTGGATATCACAGACCTGTTCAAGGGCTCTGAGACGACTGTGGAAGAGAAAGCTGAAGAGGAGCCTGAGGACAACCTGAGGTATCAGGCCCTGCAGGATTATGAGTTCGTCAAGGATGCTGTATACAGCTCGCTCGAGGACAATGACATGGACCAGCTGAGGCAGATAGAGCGCCGCCTCGACGAGATGCACGGCCTCAACCTGTCAAAGGACATAAGCAACATGCTTGACGCCACGAGGTCAGTGCTCTACAACATCAAGAGGTACCAGGGCCTATGAGGATACCCGCAAGTGCGATGATGACAACATGATATTCAACAACAACTACTATAGCCCGATGGACAGGGAATACGACATCTCCATCCCTACGAATGAGATGCCTCATTTCCCTGAGACCGAAGAGGTAGAACCTGTAGCGCCGGACCTTAGCGTGAAGGACATCGGCATGTCCGTGCCCATGGGCATCGCTGCAGCAAATCCCGCAGGGATCCAGGCCAAGATCAGGGCTGGCGCAGGCGCCTTAGAGATAGGCTTTCCAGGAGCGTTCCACGGCAACCGGAACGCCCACACACCTGAGATGTACGGCAAGGATGCTCGCGAGGCCATCAAGGAGATAGGCAAGGCCTCTGATGTCAAGTTCACAACGCACGCAGCCTACAACCTGATGGGCCTCACAGGCGTTGACCAGCAGGGGAACTTCTCATGGGAGTTCCAGAAGCTCGCTACCGACGAGGTAAAGAAGGCCATCGACTTCGCGGCCGATACCACTAATGGCGGCTCTATCGTGGTGCATACCGGTGAGTTCGACCGTCCCTTGTCTGAGCAGCCATGGTCACGCGACCAGAACGGCAGGCTGCTCTTCAAGAAGACCCTCTACGAGCCCGAGGACGCTGTCTTCAAGGTCATCGATGACAGGACAGGGCAGATCATGTCCACCGTCCAGAAGGACAGGCTCGTCGCCAGGTCGAAATGGAACACCGCAGAGTCAGATTATGACGGTATTGACTTCGAGGGCAATCCGACAAAGATCAAGAAAGGTGACTACATCGACTATGAGGACCGGAAGATAACCGACCCCTTTGATCCCAGGCACGGCCGTGTCCCGAAATATAATAAGCAGACCGGCCGCTTCGATGTCGAGATGTGGCACTTTGACGACTTTGTCAAGGAGGCGGAGGAACGCAACAGGCTTAAGGAGCAGAAGTTCGGGAGGAAGCTCTCGCCAGAGGAGACCATCCTGCCCGAAGAGGTCTACCTCCAGGCCACGTTGGAGACGCAGGAAGGGCATAGCAGGGGTTGGGCGCTGCAGTATGCTGAGGGCTTTGAGCGCGCCAAGGAGCAGCTCGATAAGCTGAAAGAGATGCGCAAATACTACGAAGAGATCGACAACAAGCTCCCTGAGGACGAGAAGTGGAAGATATTCAAGCAGGATGACACCCTGTATAGGATGACAGGAGGGATGATCCCGCCTGAGAGCAAGAGCCCTCTTGACATCATCGACCAGAACATCAAGGACATCAGGAAGCGGATGGAGTTCGAGCATCAGGCGTCGATGTCACAGGAGCAGCAGGCAGCAGACACCGCTGAGACCAGGTTCCACATCAAGTCCCAGATAAAACGCTCTTGGGCCGCTGGGCTGAGGAGCTATGCGGAAGCCGGCATCCATGCCATGGACCGCAGCAAGGGCACCAAGGAACCGTTGTTCATCGCCATGGAGAACATCTTCCCGGACAGGTACGGCGGCCACCCAGAGGAGCTCAAGGAGCTCATCACCGGCGCCAGGCAGCGCATGGTCGACTTTTTGACCAAGAAGACCATGACCGAGCAGGTATGGGACAGGGAGAAGAAACAGTATAAGAACGTCGAGACCGAGAACCCGTATCACCGTGATGTTTCCAAGAGGGAGGCTGAGAGGCTGGCTGAGCAGCACATAAAGGCGACGCTCGATACTGGCCATCTCAATCTGTGGCGCAAGTTCTGGCAGCATGACCCCTCCAAGACCAGGGAGCAGAACGATAAGGAGTTCGACAAGTGGTACACCGGTCAGGTCGAGGACCTGGCGAAGAGGGGCATGATCGGCAACGTCCATCTGACAGATAACTTCGGCTACAGCGACGACCACACGGCTGTCGGCCACGGCAATGCACCTGTCAAGGACGTGGTGAAGATACTCAAGAAGCATGGCTATGATCACGCCTTGACGACAGAGCCCGGTGCAGATGCCTCCACAGACCAGGGGGACTTCTGGGGGCTGATGAAGGCCTGGCGCCATTTCGGCAGCCCGATCTACGGCGCCTCAGGCCCGGTCAGGGTCGGTGCGCCAGGAGGGGATTCGTGGACAAATGTGCAGGGAGGCTACTTCGGCCAGACCTACAGGCCTTACTTCATATTCCCGCCATACGCGCCGAGCAACGACTGGACACTCTGGACCGGGGTGCCGCTGGAGTGATTACAGATTCTTATGTTCAGAAAAAATAGGTTATGGCCAGCAGACCTGCCGGCAGCATGAGCGCAAAGAAGGATAGGAACAGGTAATCAACGGCCGAGAGCTCCTTCCAGCTGACCTTTTCTGTGAACGTTTCCCAGAACCCTTTCCATGCCGGCCGCAGCGCGAAGAGGAAAAGTATCCCATACACTGTCCAGAACGCCCATTCCCACTTCGTTGCCACGTGGAAGAATATCTGGAAAGTGATTATCGCGTTGAAGACCATGTGGACCGCTGTCATCACCAGGATGTTCCTTGTCTTCTCGAACAGCACGGCAAGGAAGATCGCGCCGATCCCCACCGAGACAGCTGATATTATGCCGTGATATGTCGCTCCGGGCGCGATGAATAGATGCAATGCACCGAAATTTATCGAGACCGCTATGACCGCTATCATCGAGCCATATCCTCTCAGCCTGGTCTGGACGAATCTTGTGAGCAGTTCCTCCTTGAGCGCGAAGAACGGCAGCGTGCTGATGAATATCATGACTCCTGCCATGGTACCCAGGCCTTGCAAAGACGCATACCAAATGTCGAAGGAAGGATCGACGAGCCTGGCGATGAATGCGATGGGGAACAGGAGGAGCAGAGCATACAATCCGGACATCCAGTCCTGCTTCCTCGGCCTGCGGTATCCGAGGCCGGAAAAAGACTCGTTCTTGATAGTCTTGAGGGCGAATATGATGAAGAAGACCACGATTATGTAGAACATCTGCTGCATGATGAGGCCGCCCGGCTGCTTCAACGCGCGCCAAATCCAGCCTAGGCCGAGCACGAAGAGGAAGTTGAAGAGTATAATTTCGAAAATTCCCCAGTATTTAATTTTCATAACCATTTGAAATCATCCTTTCATTATAAAAATGTATTGTCTTTTAGCCCGGCAACAACATTACTGGCGGCGCTCACGGACGGCTTTTCTCCTCACTGCCTATTCTGATTGTCGAAAAGACCGTCCTGTTCGCCAAGAATTTCTTCGGTTCAGGTCGGAGATCTCAAGGAACCTACAAATTTCTGCTTTCCCAGCGCGCCAATGTTGTTGCCTGTATCAATATTTCATCCTTTGCTAATAGCTCAAACCATTCTTAACCATCCCACAGTAGCAAAAATGGGAAATGCTTATAAACCTCACCGGATTCCCCCTCTCTGATGTGGGGATGAGAGCATCTAAGGATGTAGTGCAAGAGCTGATGTCTGAGCGCAATGATGCGTTGAGGAAACAGCTCGAGGAGAAGTACGGCAAGCAGTTCTCTGTGGAGTTCCTCAACCCAGGGCATGAGCATATCCAGGCGATGATCGACCTCGATAAGGAGGCTTATGTCAATGACCCAGCCCTTGAGGACAAGATCTTTGACTCTGAGGATTTCGAGGATGTGCTCGACGACCCTACTGGTCTAGGCTTGTTCATCCATAGCGAAGGCAAGCCCGTCGGTTATATACTAGCCAAGCACGACTCGGAAGAGCTCTCGCCAGACATGCAGGACGGCATCTATTACACCTCTGTAGCTGTGGCCAAGGAACATCAGGGATCCGTCGTCTTCCCCGGCCTCGTAGCACTGCTTGAGGAGGCTGCCAGGGAAGCAGGCTTTGACCGCGCCATGCTCCATGCCCATGACAATCCAAGGCTCTTGACCACGATGGGCAAGCTCGGATACAGGCAGAGGCAGTTCGTGTCAGGCTACCATGAAGACGATGATTCGAGGGAGAACCCTGAGGACGACGTGTGGATACTGACAAAGGACCTGACCGACCCGGAAGGCTTCCTTGACATACCGATTAAGGTTGAATTGAAGTCGCGGAAAAATAGGCAGAAGAGGACTGAAATCAATTATGATAACATTCCAGCAAACCTGAGGAGGAAGATAGGAAGCCTGTACGAGCGCGTCTCAGCTCTCGAAACCAGATGCAGGGAGGAGAGGAGCCGTGCAATGGAGGCCGGGAATCCTCACCCTTATGATGACCATATGACCTTCAAGTCAGAGCTCCGAGGAGCCATGGCTACGACCATCGAGGACATCGTCAACAACGCACCTGACAGGAAGACCTTGCACACCGGATTGACCGTCCTGGAGACCTATCTCCGGCTTTCAGAGGGCAGGCGCAGGCTGAGGCTGGAGAAAAATAATAATCCTCATGTATGGGAGGATGGTTACAGCCCCGCCAGGAAGCATAGACTCCTGGCATATCATGTCATGAAATTTTTCGATAGGATGCCTGAGACCATAGACCAGGTGGCAGAAACAGGCATGACCGACGAGTTCCGAAGGCTTGTGAAGGGCGCCAACAACATGATGCTCAATGCCGCTACTAAAACGTACAATTTCAGTAACATCGGGCACGCGCCCAACTATTTCGTGTATTCAAAGAATTGGTCTTGTGAATCCGGCATTGCCGTATTGGCCAGGATGAGGGATGCAGGATTCAGCGAATACATAGATGATATCATATCGATGGTCAACCAACCGATAGTGCATGAGGCAATGCATTTCTGGTCCGAGTTCAGGCGTATAGACCGATATCTGCTCGATGCGAAGTCACGCGGTTACGAGGAGGAGATACGCTCCATGTTCGCGGCCGCGAAGCGGATAACCTGGAACGGCTCGAGCCAATGCACAATGCTGAGGAGCCTGAATTATATTAGCGAGTATGACAGGCTTGGGCACCGCGAGGCTTATTCCGGGGCCAACCGCATCATCGAGCGCATAGCGGGCAAGAACGCCTATTTTGCCTATGGGTTCCATGACGGCGCGCATTTCTTCAAGGAATATGCTGAAAAGGGATTGGCCGACCGGTTCCTCGAGATCCTGGACCTGGCTGCCAGGATGCATGAGGACGATGAGCCC
>JAHIVG010000085.1 GCA_018816705.1 Nanobdellota archaeon | reverse complement strand
CCATGGAAAATCTCACAAAGGCGAGATTTTCAATAATTTGATATAAATCAAAATTGAAAAAAATTCAGCACCTGCCGAAATGATTCATCTCCCGCTGGGTCTGGGCGTTGAGCTCCGCGGACCGGCGTCTCCTGACATCGGACTTCACCGCCTCATACACAGATGCCTCCTCGCTGACGGTTTCTGCCTGAAAGCTTCAAAGGCGATAGATGGGGATCAGGTGGACAGCGATGGAGGGTTTATGATTTCTGATGGGAATCATACTTTCAAAAAAATCTTTTCTATTTCACTTACCATTCCTGATCGCTCTATCTGTAGTCATGTCAGCCTTCATCAGGGAGTAGAATGAACCCTTTAAGTCTCCAAGCTCTCTGTCGCAGAGTGCCATTCCCATATATCCTAAAGCTACCGAGTGGGGCCTGTCTGCCAGGGCATATGCCCAGACAGCCCCTTTATAATGTCTGCATGCAGCTTGATAGTCTCCTTTTAGGAATGCTTCATCTCCACGCACCAGTTTATCGTTTCCTTCTGTGAGACAATCTTCTGGATTTATGCCTTCTTTCCATTTACCATCCACTTCACTAAGAAGGGCAGACCACTCTCTTTCAACTTCACCCATGTCTATCTCTACTGAGCGATTTCCGCCTATTGAGGGAAGCCCAGTGCCACCGACGATTGCCTGTCTGTAATGCTCCATCGCCTTCCATGAATAATATAAGGATTGATAACTTAAAGGCTGAGTCTGCTGCCATGTAGTCGCGGATCCAAGAAGTGCCTTCGTCATCGACAGATTCCTATCCCTTTCCACACCGTCAGAAAGCCGTGCAAATAGGCTTGTTGCATTTGAATAAGTTAGACCGGCATGATCGAATTCTCCATTCCTGTAAGCATCATTGGCCTCCCTTAATAAATCATTTCCCGTTTCTTTATACAATGAATCATTTGCTGACTCAATCCTTATTTGGTTATACAATGCGTTTTGGCGAGCAATCATGTCATTCCATTCGTCAAGGGAAAGGACTAAAGTCTCGAGATCAGGAGGCCCAGAGGATCCTGTATCAAATGCTGACGGATCAGCAGCTGGTTGATGCATCTCGACATAAGCCGGCCTGTCGCTCTCTATCACTGAAACAGGCGTTACCTCACCCTTAGGACCGCAATTCAGACTCAGAGGTATGCCTAGAAGAGCCAATTTTCCGTATCCTAACAGATCCCTTGGTTTTATCATCCTATTTCACACCGACCTGATTCATGATTAAAGTCTTCACCTATTTAAAACTTTTGTAAAAACACCACTTTTTAGTAGCATCTTACTCACACCATCCATCATTAGGGTTGCATTTGTAGTCTCCTGGACAAGGGCAATCAACACCTTGGCCGAGTCTCCCATCAGGTCCCCTGCAATCCATCCATGCCCTGTACTTATCATTCGTATAGCCGCTTACAGGGAATATGTCGTCGCCACAGACATAAGGCGCCCCGTCTGGAGCTGATAAGCATGAGTTGGGCGTCTCGCATAAACAGACTTTTTGTCCGTCAGGAAAAGTATGGGTTGTCAGACCGGTCACATCAGTCGGACAGCCACAATCTGTTGGGGCATAACGCATCCTACGGCTGTCTACGCAGAGATATGGCTGTGTCGCGCTGCACTCCCCAACCTCTGTCCCATCAGAGCAATTCTTGTCAACATATAAGGCATTTGCAGCAGCGCCCTGAAACTTCGAAGCGTCTCTCCATTCAGTTATGACATGATCGTTCTGATAGAACAACCTGTTGCCATCTGGATAAGAATTCCTTCCAAACCAATTGCTGGCATCGAACATATCGTGGTTGAAGGTCGTATCAAGGACCTGCCAAGTGACCCCATCGTCCTTCTTGTACATCAAGACAGTATGCCCGGTCATCTTTGTTCCCCTGGGCTTTGGGGTGTCTGGCACATAATTATAACTTGCCAAAGATACCCTGTCATCTGGAACACCAATGCTCCTCGCAGCTGAGAAGAGCAGGTTGCTCCATTCATAGCAGTCCGCACATATTGTGCTGGATGAGGTGGCCGCAAGGATCTCAGATGGGTCGGCAGCATCTGCCTGGCATCCAGGATCAGGATTTGCATTGCAGTCATTGACACTGGCAAAACGGTTGAAGACATCACTCCATAACCTGGCCATTGCGCCGTCGAACAGTCTGTTCACTGCATCCTTGCCGACCTGGTCATTAGTGAATATTAGTGGCTTTACGTATGCCCAGACATCTTGCGTGCAGATCTGGATGAGCTCTTTCCCGTAAGTACAATCGTATTT
>JAHIVG010000084.1 GCA_018816705.1 Nanobdellota archaeon | reverse complement strand
GGACGGCAACAAGACACTGTTCCTGAACATAACAGACGTGCTAAGCAATGACTGGCTGCTCAACGTCACGGTCACGCTCGACAACACGAAGCCATCAGCCACGATGAAGATAATACCCATATCCCAGCCCGGATGGGAGAACGTCAGCGGCGAGTACACGGGCAGCACGACAGTGGTACTCAACATGACATATTCTGACCTGAACTCGATCAGCAGATGCAGATACTACGAGACGGCCTGGACAGACTGGGAGACATGCATACCGCAAAGGACCTTCTTACTCAGCGGATCAGACGGCCTGAAGACAGTCATATATGAGGTCAGGGACACGGCAGGCAACATAAACAGGACAAACGACACGATCACCCTGAACCAGACAGGCGGCGGCCTGGACATAACGCCGCCTACAAGCCCCATCGTAGTGGATGACGGCAACTATACCAACAGCAACAGCCAACTGCACGCATACTGGTATAATTCTACCGACAGGGAGAATGAATTACTGGCAATAGACCTCGACTATGAGTACAGGATCTACAACGGCAGCGCATACATAGTCAACTGGACCTTTACAGAAGGAACAGAAATAACAAAGACCGGGCTGTCGCTGAGGAACGGTTCCAACTACACATTCGAGGTCAAGGCGATAAACAGCGTCGGCCTGAAGAGCGCAAATGCCACATCAGACGGCATCATAGCAGACCATGACGTCCCTGCTGCGCCGATAGTCAACAGCTCTTCTCACCCGAGCCCGACAGTATGGTACGGCAACAGCTCAGCGACGCTGAACTGGAGCTCGGGAGACAGCAACTCCGGCATAGGGGCCTACAGCTTCATCTTGGACACGATATCGACAACCATCCCTGACGACATCCCCGAAGGCACTCTCAACCAGCTCGACCAGAAGATAACCCACTTATACACCAACCTGGGAGACGGCACCTTCTACTTCCACATAAAGGCAAGGGACAAGGCAGACAACTGGGGCTCGACCACGCATTTCAGCTTCAAGATAGACACAACCTCACCCTCAACGCCGCAGCTCGGCCCTGTCGGCAGCTACATCGGAGCCGGCAACACCAGCTTCAACTGGACAATGTCATCAGACCTCCAGTCAGGTGTATCCAACTACTATCTGCAGGTAAGCAACAGGTCAGACTTCAACAACACCATCTACTCAGCCTGGGTAGGCAACAAGACAAACCAGAGCTTGACCATAAGCGAAGCCACCATCTACTACGCCAAGGTCCGCTCCCAGAACGGCGCTGGACTGAACAGCACATACTCAAATGCTATCTCGACCGTGTTAGACACGCAGCCGCCGAAACTGCTCTTCTACAAGCCCAGTGGAACAGTCATATCACCGACAGTCATATTGAGGGTGGACACCGACGAGGACGCAACCTGCAGATATAGGGTCACTACGCCACCAGGCATATGGAGGAACTTCTCATACACGGGGGAGACCATCCACGAGTCCAGACTGACCAGCCTCAGCACGACGAGCTACGCCTACACCTACAGCTGCTACGACGCCGTGGGCAACGAGAACACCACAGACATAACCTTCACGCATTCAGCACTGGCCCCGACATCGATAACTTATGTAACAGCTGCCAGAGGCTTCACCAACAGCATCGTGTCCTTCAACGTATCGGTCACCAGTTCAGGCACAGGCCTCGGGGAGATAAAGAAATCATCCACTTCCTTGAGACTGAACACACATTACCCTGATTATAACATGGACGACAGGGGCGATGGCCTTTACGAGATATCCTTCAGGGCTCCCATGAATGAAGGCAATTACAGCATGGTCTTCAACGTCAGCGGCATCACAGGCTCTTCGACCGCTGAGATCCTCGACATATCGCTCGGCCTCACCTATAGGGGAGGAGGGCTACAGGCCAGCAGCAGCACCCACATGGCATTCAGCAGGCAGAGCAACTATTTGTTCGGCATGGCCTCTGACAGCAGCTCAGTGAGTACATCGGGGACCGCAAGCCAGCTTACCATAACAGCAAACACCGCAGACGGCAAGATATACATCTTCGCCACTGATCCAGGGGCAAGGGTGGAGACCAGGGAACACCTGCTAAAGGATAGGACCTTCAAGGACAACGTACTGCAGTCCTTCGGAAGGCAGATTGACGCTGACGAGCAGAAGGTATATACTTTGCTGGAGTATGATGACATAATGATCAGGTCAGACACCAACCGGGCTGAGGAGCTCGGACCGGGCGTATACAACCTGGTGATAAGGAACACCAACATAACCTCTGGCAAGACACTTATTGAGGTAGTCACATGAAGAAAGGCCAGTTCTACATCTTTACGGCCTTCGTGCTGATAGGCGCTGTAGCAGCCCTTATACCGCGACAGGTGGACATCAAGCCGCCAAGGACGATACTCAATGATGTAGCCGACAACTACAAGGCAGAGGCACCCAGGGTGATAAACACAGCGATCTGGAACGGCACGAACCTCACACCGGTGTTCAGGCAATTCACCACGGAGTTCATGGGATACGTGCAGGACAGGGACACGAGCATAGGCATGGCATATGCCTTCGTGGACACCGAGACACATGTGGGCAACCATTTCAGTGCCGACATAAGGTTGGGGGACGGCAGCACGATAACATCAGGGGGCTTCCTCACCGTACCCAAGAATGACTCATTGATAATGGAAGTGTACGGCAGGAACTACACATTCGACACATCACAGGCTTACTCATACAGCGCAGTGTTCAGGGTGCAGAAAGGCCAGAACGTGGAGGTGAAGATTGTCAGATAGGAGAGGTGCGTCGCAATGGCTGAGCTGGGTGCTCATCCTCCTGCTGATGGTAGTGCTGGGCATGTTCATGTACAATTGGGTCGGAGACTATGTGGAGACGCAGAGGGCACAGCTGACATCGCTGGAGGACACCGGGGACTGCGATTCGGTGGCCATAAAAGTGAAGGCCTGCCAAAATGCGCAAACTTTATATATCAACGTGACCAATATCAAGGAATGGCCTGTCCATAGCCTGATATTCAGGATATTCGACATATATACAGAGGTCGAGACCAAGAGCCTGAATGTGACGATAAAGCCCGAGGACACGGCAAGCATGAAGGTGACTAAGCTGAGCATGACAGACCAGCTCGAGCTTATACCGGTCATACACAAGGGCAGCAACGAGATTGTGTGCAGGGTCAAGATGGCGACCCTGGAGACAGTAGGTCTGTGCTAAAAAGAGGTGAAGGATGAAACTCTCAGAGTCGGAAAAGAAGATAATCGACGTGGAGATCGAGAAATCCAGGCTCAACAGGGAGAAATCGATGCTGGTTCTGAACAAGAGCATGTTCCTCTACTTCACATTCCTGTTCATAGGCGTGCTGGGCTTCATAAACGGCTATCTCAACAGGAACTTCCTTAACCTGCTCATACTGATGGGTCTCGGCGTGCTCGCCGTAGGCACTGTCCCGTACGTCAAGACGATGTACAGCGAAGACAAGAACCTGACAATGATAATCCAGGAGCTGAGAGGTGCGAAAAATGTCAAATAAGAGAGGTGTATCTCCGCTTATAGCTACGGTCCTACTCATAGCCTTTGCGGTAGCATTGGGCGCTGTGGTGATGAACTGGGGTAAGACCTATGTCGAGGAGCAGGCAGAAGATGTCCAAGAAAGGTCTGACCAACAGATAGTCTGCACTACGGACGTGGACATGAAGTGGTGGAAACGCGGATCAACAAAGAAAGTCTGCTACGGACCAGGATACGTCTTCTTCATGGTCGAGAACTCGGGAACGAGGGACTTGACAGACCTCAAGCTCATAATAGACGGGGAGAACGATGTCTTCATAAACCAGAGCATACTCAATGCCACCTTCATCAAGGCTGATGTCAAACGCTTCAACGTAAGCTATGACAACGCGACGTACGGGACGGTGATGCAGGTGATTCTCACTCCCTCGATAGACATCGGCGGCAAGACCAAGATATGCACCGGCAGGGAACTCGTCGAATCAGACCCACAGGCGTGCACTTAGATGGCAGGTCAACACGATATAGCGTTCAGGATATTCATATACATGTTCGCCGTATTCCTCGCTGTGCTCATCGGGCTGTGGGGCTACAACAACTTCACCGCCACGAGGCATGTGGTGAACTCCACAAACCTACCTGCAGTCAGGTGCGTCGGATACGTCTATGATATCGATGAGCTCAGCTACGACGAGGGCATGCTGAAGTTCAAGTTCAAGAACCAGAGGTACTCCAGCGAGGAGGTGACCTCGATAACGATAAGGTCTGACATGGAAGAGAGGACGATGGATATCACCATACCTATCGGCATCACGAGGGATATCGAACTGGAGATGGAGATCGCCAAGAACGTCTCGATATTCCCTACAGGCTGCGAGGTCTACAAGGAGGTAATGGATATATGAAAGGCCAGATATGGGTATCGGTATTGCTGTACTTCCTCATAATGGCCGGCGCTGTAGCCCTGGTGTTGGGAGCGGGCAAGCCCATACTGGACAGGATGAGGGACAAGAGCGTGTTTTACGAGATGAAGGACTCATTCACCGCCATAGACAAGCAGATAGAAGACATAGCATCAGAAGGCCCCGGCTCGCAGAGGGTCATCCCGCTGGATGTCCGTCGGGGGAAGCTGGTCATAGAAGACGACAAGCTCAGATGGGAGATGGAGACAAATGCCAGGCTCATGGAACCCAGGTCTAAGATGGAGCTAGGCAATCTCATCGTAGCATCAGAGATAGACGTGACGACAACGCAGACATCGGCGTATTACCTGCTGAGCAACAGCTACATACAGGCTAATGTATCACGATACGGGAACCAGACCAACCAGACGACGGTCAATACATCGCTTCTAATCAACTGGATAAAGGTGGGTGATGACAAGATTGCAGGAACGTTCGACTTCATGATAGCCGGGGATTCCACGACGCAGAACGGCACAGGCTGGACAGAGCTGAAGCAGGCCGGAAGCAGCATGGCCACAGGCAGCCTGGTAACCCATATGCAGACCTCGAACTATGACTATGACCTGCTGTTCACGCTGGACAGCAAGGCAGACTTCCTCACGGTAACAATAGAGAACCTGGAGGCTAAGTGATGGCAAAGGAGGAGTTCCCCATACCACAACTGCCCATTGAGACTGTTCAGAAGGCAGAATTCCAGGAACCGGCTGAGGTCCTGGAGTCACCCGAATCCCCTGAAGACAGGGTTCCACAGCTGATGAAGCCCCTGCCTGAAACCAAGATAGAGCTCGGCAGGCCAGAGTTCCACATCGACCTCAGGCCGAAATTCGTGAAACTGCCGGAGCTGAAGGACAAGACATCTATAGACGTCAGATACCCCTTGATATCCCCTTTCGCGGTCGCACACATATTCTGGGACAAGAACAACAACGAACTGATATATGCCCTTGAGGAGCCTGTATTGACAAAAACCGAAACAGAAGTCCTGAAGCTGATACAGATAGGCCTTGAAGAGATGATAAACGTCAGCTACATCAGGGCAGCGAAGATGAACATACTGCTGCAGTACCTCGAGAAGAACGTGCAGTCGATAATCCTCGAGATAGGCATAAAGGTCAGCCGGGAAACATATCAGAAGATAATGTACTTCATCTACAGGGACGCTGCCGGCCTCAACAAGATAGAGCCGCTGATGTATGATTATTATATAGAGGACATCGAGTGCAACGGAGTGGGCTTCCCGATATACATCGTCCACAGGAAATTTGAGAACATAAAGACCAACATCCAGTTCGACAAGTCCCAGGAACTGATAGACTTCGTCGAGAAGCTGGCGCAGAAATCAGGGAGGTACGTGTCATATGCCAAGCCTCTGCTCGACGGCACCCTTCCGGACGGCAGCAGGGTGAACGCGACGTATACGGAAGATATAACCACCCGAGGACCGACCTTCACGATCAGGAAGTTCACAAAAGACCCTTGGACCCCCATCCACCTGATAGACCACGGCACAGCCATACCAGAGGTCTTCGCCTACCTCTGGATTGCAGTAGAGTACAAGTTCAACGTCATGGTCATAGGGGAGACCGCAGCAGGAAAGACGACCTTCCTCAACGCACTGCTGTATTTCGTGCCGCCAGAGGCCAGGGTGTGTTCTATTGAAGATACTAGAGAGCTGAACCTTGCCCATGACAACTGGCTGCCGGCCGTAACGCGTTCCGGTTTCGGCATACCTAACGCTTCCGGAGCGCAATATGGAGAGATCACACTCTTCGATCTCTTGAAAGAGACCTTCAGGCAGAACCCTGATTACGTCGTCGTAGGAGAGATAAGGGGCAAGGAGGCATATGTATTGTTCCAGGGCATGGCATCCGGACACCCGAGCTTCGGGACGTTCCACGCAGCTTCCGTCGAGTCGCTTGTCCGTAGGCTCCAGACACCACCGATAAGTCTCCCATCTTCTTTGGTGGAGAGCCTTGACATCATCTGTGTAACGACACACATAAAGGACCAGAATCGGTCTATCAGGAGGCTGAAGAGGCTGAACGAGATAAAGTCTGTTTCGCAGGAGCTAGGCAAGGTAGACTCTAATGTGCTGTTCGAATGGAATCCTGTCACTGACCAGGTCATCAGCAAAGGGAATTCTGTGGTGCTCGAAAGGATATCCCGGATCACAGGCCAGACAGTGAAAGAGCTGAATGAAGAGCTGGCGAGGAGGACCAAGCTGCTGACAATTCTGCACAAGCGAGGCATATTCAACTTCAAGGATGTTACCACAGTCATCAGCGCCTACTACAAGGACAAGAAGCATGTGCTCAAGGAGTTTGGGATCTAAAAAAGCCCTATAACATAAAATTGTTGGGTTTGCCCTGCATCATGATGTCAGGGGCTTTCTGAGCGTCATCAAGAGGCGCGTCACCGAACTCTCCTATACGGTTACCATCAAGCCTCTTGCTTCCATCCGGCAGCGGAATCGGATAGCCTTCCCGGTCTATCCCTATCGGTATGTGGAGGTGC
>JAHIVG010000083.1 GCA_018816705.1 Nanobdellota archaeon | reverse complement strand
CCCTTGACAGAGGGATAGACTTTGGGCTCTATGTTTTCGCTGATCACCCGGCTGATTTCACGCAGTGTCTGTTCGGACACGCTCATGCCCACTGCCTTGCCATGGTCCGTGACTCCGAAAAAGACCTCGCCTTGCTGGTGCTTGTTCAGCATGGCAGCTATCGAGAGGACTGCCTCTTTCAATTCAGATGTTGACTTCTTCAATTCAACTGTCTCGGATTCGGTAATCATGCTAGAGCCTCGCTATCCTCCCTGCATCTGTTAATTTAAAGCTGTTTTCTGTTGTGATTAGGTCTAGGTTGTGGAGGTCTCGGATGTTCTTGTAGAGCATTGCCCTGCTTTGGTCGAGCTTTTCCGAAAGCTCTGCATGGGTCTTGTAGTTGCCTTCTGCTATGGCGTTGAGGACTATGCGCTGGGTGTCTGTGAGGGCGAAGCACAGCTTCGGCAGGTACACGACTGCTGTCTTGTCCTCTTCGGGGTTGTAGGCTATCTTCTTGACCTTTTCCGGCCTGGCGTAGCAGGCGAAGAGGAGGCCTAATGCCTTGGTCTTCCTGCCTGAGGTTATGTTGACGTAGAGTATGTCTTCTTTCGGCTGCATGTCGATGACTTCTACGCATTTTGCCGCGATCTCGACGATGTCGTAGACTGCTGTCTTTACGGTCTTCACGTCTATGACCCTGCCGAGGCTTTCCTTGATGATCTTCAGGCTTTTCAACTGGTCAGCGTTGTCATCCTTATCGATGAGAAGGATCAAGCGGTCAGGGCCCAGGCGGTTGCAGGCCAGCAGGACTGGGTCTGGGCTGAAGATTGTTGCGATGAGTACTTTGTGTATTTTGTTCACCCCTTGTCCTGCTTGGGCTTCGGGGTTTATAAAGCTTTGCATGAGAGTGTAGGAATATACACTCATATATATATTTTTCCTGTCATTATTGGAAATGTATACTTCATGATAGAAAACAATAAATATGAGCCTTGTTTTATGCTTCCATATGGAGGGAGGATTATGAAGAAACGTTTTGACAAAGCGTCTAGGGCGCGGGTCGCCCTGGAGAAGAAGCTGTCCAGGATTCGGGACATCATAGGCGAGGCAGTCGTCTTTGAGGTGGGCATGAGGAAATCAGGCAAGGTGGACTTGCTTTCTGTGAAGAGCTATCCGGAGCCTGAGATCGAGACGGCCGAGCAGTATTGTGATGCCGAATACATTGGGTGATTGGGATGAGTTTCAGGGCGGTTGAAGATGGCTGAAGCGTTGATGTTTGAGCCTCCAAGGGGGCATTACGACTATGATGATGACGATTTCCCCGGCTACGTCAAGGTGAGGGAAAGGCAGAAGTCGCTTGAATTCAGGTGCGGATGCGGCTTTAAGGGAAGGATACTCAAGGATGGCCCGGACTGGAGGGATGACTTCCTTCCTGACCGCAGGACCATCACGGTCAAGTGCAATGATTGTGGCAAGCTCTTCGAGGTATACAAGTGCGAGTGCTGGTTGGCCTTGGAATGGAAGGACAATAGGATTGCTGCAAGGAGCCCCGCAGTGCTGATGACCGGGGAAGTGCCTATCGAAAAGATAAAATTCGTCGAGGTGAACGAAGATGCTGAGTGAAAAGCAAGTTGAGAGGATTGAACTATGGGAGGACTAAAATGGTGAACCCGTTCACAGGCGAGGAGCATGACTTCCTGGACTTCCTCAAGACAGCCAGGCTGAGCATGGTCAACAAGAAGGACCTCAAGGTTGACCTGCCGCCGGGCATGGAGAACGAGCTTTTTGGCATGCTGTGCGGCATACTGGACAGGGTGTATGGCAAGGGAAGGGTCAGGATGCATTACAGGCATGACGGCCAAGGCTGGTACGTCACAATAGACGGCGAGAAGTACGAGCTGGACTTCACCAGCAAGCACACGCTGGACAAGTTCATCATCAGAAGGCTGAGAGGTGATTAGAATGACGAAACCAAAATGGCTCCGCAGTGGCAAGCTGAAGGGAGTCCGTGCGGGAAAGTTATGGCGCATATCAACCGAATCGTTGGATGAGTTCCTGAAAAAAGATAATAGCGAGGACAAGTCGTGAAAATACTCCAAGCGTTCGACTTTCTATCTCTCCCCCACGGCGGAGGGACTGTGGACATCGTGTACAAACTCTCCAAAGCACTATCTGCAAGAGGACACGATATAACCATCTGTACCGGAGATTACGAACTGGATACAGATTACCTTCGTAGTCTGAGCGATGCTGGCGTAGAACTGAAGATGTACCATAGCTACTTCAACAAGCACGGAATATACCTGATGCCCAGACTTGCCAAGCTGGATAT
>JAHIVG010000082.1 GCA_018816705.1 Nanobdellota archaeon | reverse complement strand
CTAGGCCGACGATTATGAACACCGTCATCTGGCCTTTCTTCATGGCGTGAAACCTCCTGGAGTCGTAGGGGCTGAGGCCTGGGCTGCTGCAGTTGCCACGGCGTCTGGTGAATAAGGCTTGATGATGCCCACGTCATAGGCAAAGTATTCGTCGGAGTTCTCCGGCTCGCAGTCAGGCGGGTAGGAGTCAAAATACTGCGGGCCTGCCCCTCCAGACACGAGATTTGGGTCCTTTGCTGGAGCGAGATACCTGAAGCCGTCATGGAAGGTAATGCATATGCTGTCGTAATAGTTCTTGGAGTAGAGCTCGAACACTTCGTGCAGCGTTGCTCCAGGGGCTATTCTTGCCGGGTCGTATTCGAAGCTGGTCTTGAAGGTCTCATCATCCAGCTCCAAGCTGTTTATGTAAGATTGGTCACAGGCCTCGCACCACATCTTGATAGTGAAGTTGATGCTGCCTTCATGGTCTTTTATCCCGTCGGCTATGGCCTGGCCGTACCTGTCGTTGCCGTCGTCTATCTCGTCTTGGCTGTAAGGGTTGGTCACGGTCCACTCGAAGTGGTAGTAGTAGCCTGCCGGTTCCAATGGGTCGGTGGTAGCGTTCGGGAACCAGGATGCTGGGTCTCGCCTGTTGGGGAAGGTGACCTCACAGTTCTGGCATGAGCCGCAGTCGACGAAACGGTCGTTCTCGTAGCAGAACCCTGTCATGGCGTTGCCTGAGACATCCTTGTTCTCCCTCCTGTATGCGTGCATGAAGAGATTGGTCCTGCCTAAGTCCACTTGGTCCCAGCCTTTCGGGTTGCCGTGCTCGTATCTCCTAGCGCTCATGGGAGCGAAGGGCCTGTACCTGTCGATGCAGTACTGGTTCTGGAAGTCCATGCCCATCCACGACGGTATGTTCGTAGAGAACCAAGATTCCATGTCGGCATAGTTCTTCTGAAGGCCGGGGCTGCGGCTGACGAGCCAGTCCTCGACCGACTGTGCGCCCATGTCAGGCGCGAACATTGTTGCGATGAGCTCGGTGTATGAGTAAGGATGGAAAGCGTACTGCATGATGAGGGCCTGGCCTTCCAGGGCGCGGATGTCCTCGAGGTTGTCCTTGATCAGCTGCTTTTGCTCATCCGTCTTCTGCTGGTCGATAGCATTTAGGAGGAGCTTTCTTTGGTCAGTTAACCTTTGACGAATAAGTCCGTAATAGCTTGATGCCTCTTGTGAACCTTCTCCTGTGCTGACATCAAGATTCAGGATTCTCTCTTCCAGGTCGGCAATCCTCGCCGCATTAATATCATATTCGACCTGTTGTTGTTCATTTAACATATCACCCTCTAAAGGCTGGGCCCACGCTGCATCCCCAGCCTCTCTCTGGGGCCTGACGCCATCGAATTTGCCGTCCTTATAACTCCCGATATTTTGCCCATCTCGGATAATTGAAAATTCTGTGCGAAAAGCCTTATTCAATTCATCAAGCATCTCTTCAACTTGAACAAAGGATGCTTTGGTAATTGTTGTTCCGTCCAGCGTGCCTGACCATGTGCCATCTTCATTTCGTTTTAGGTCTGTGTCCAGGCCGGTGATCTTATCGTTGGACTGGAGGCCGGTGGAGGTTGTTGCTAGGTGTGAGTCGGTACTGCCAGATCCAGGGTCATTCACTCCGGAATATGCGACATTGCTCACTAAGAGAACCATACAGAACATGATAGTTAACTGTCTCAACCTCATATGCCGATCGCCTCGCAGTAGTCCTTGTCGAACTGGCCTGGGTGCTGCATCTGCTCGTAGGTGTCGTACATCTTCATGACCATAGTAACAGCTTCAGTTATCTCCATCAGCACGAAGACTGAGCAGCTGATCCATTGGAAGGCACCCTGTATCTGCAGCGCGGAGGCCAATTCTTGTAGTGATTTCTTGGCAGCTTCAGCCTTCTCGTCTTCGCTCGCGGCGAAGCAGAACCGCTTGGAGGCGTATTTCATGCCCATCCAGCCCATGGCGACAGGATTGGTCAGGGACTCGATGATGTCGTCAATGGGATTTATCCATTCCCAGATGGCAGCGAACTCGGACTGCAGGAACGGGCCGGCGTTGGCAAGGCAGTTATAGTAGCCGTACTGGGCGTCGCACTGGTCGAAGGTGGCCCCCATGACTGTCTGCTGCTCGTAGCAGAAGGCCTTGTAGCATTCTGCCTGACGCTTCTTGTGAAGGTTGTACAGTATGCCCGGCAGGCACAGCGTGGCCACGGAGGCGATGTAGCTCTTCTTGGCGACCTCGAGGGTTGAGTCTCCCCCTACAGACCCGCTCAGGCCGAAGCTCTGCGCGCTTTTCATGAAATCGGATCCGCCCTCCCAGCCGATGACTCCGAACAGGTTCACATTCCACTCGCATGTCACGAAGCCGCAGAACCCGGTCAAAAATGTGTTGACAGTGCCGAAGGCCGCGTTGCCTGTCCACTGCATGATCTTGTCGATTGTCCAGGTCAAAGGCCTCACGATGTACTTCAAGGGGCCTGGCAGGGATTTCAGGAGGCCGTTGAGCGTCGCCTCAATCGTCATGATGACGCCCCCGAAATGCGCCAGTAGCTGCTTTATGTAGCACATCCTCTGGCCCTGCTCTATCAGATTATTTAGATCATCCAACTTTTTCTGGAAGCCGGAGCCGTACTTGTCCTTGATGGCCTTTATTTCCCTGACCTTGCTGTCGGTCGGGCCGGCAGGGTGGTCTGTGTCTAAGGCCACCTTGAACAACAGTGCTATCTCCTCCTCTTCGGGAGTGGCATAGACCGTGCTGCCGCACCTGACAGATACGGCAAGCACACACGGGTTGTTCTCCAGCTGGTCCTCAGGCGGATAAGGCAATACGTCCCAGTTGTGCTCGATATAGTCCTTGGGCAGGACAAGCTCCAGGAAGCCCTCGAACGAGCCCTCCGGGCCCAGGTCCGGGTAAAAAGCACCCACGTAGACGCCGCTGTCAGCGCAGAAGCCTACAAGGCTGGAATCCAACACTGCCATGTCATCAGTGTCGCACACCCCTGTATGGTTGAGGTGGAAGTAGACGAAAGCATGGTATTCAGGGGCATTCATGATGGTGAACTTGTCTATTGGAGGTAGGCTGTAGCCGCCCGGGTATGTGAAGCCTGAAAAGTCGATGACGACGAAATCCCTGATCTCATCGTCGCTCTCATATACAGTCAGGAGCCTTGTGATATTGACCGTGTTGTCCAGGGCATCGCCGATAGTTATCCCCAGGACGCCGTCGTTGGCCAGGCGCATGGGTTTCTCGAGGCTGCACACGGATATGCTGTCATCATCGGGAGCGGCGCAAACCATCCTGTTATCATCATTGCCGTGGCCAGACCATTTAGAGATGTTGGAGGACATCCAGACGCTTCCTGACTCGAGATCCCTTGCCAGGACCTCGATGTGGAGCATCTCGTTCTGCGCGAAGTCCTCCCTGTCCTCGTCGCTGGTGGAATAGATATCTATCATGACACCGGAATCATGCTCTGAAGGCAGGATGTCAGGAGGGTCATCATCCATCCTGAACTGCGCCGTGTCCGAGACCGCGTTGCCAGCATAGTCCTTGGCGTTCACTGTCGCACTGACAGGGCCTGCCGGGCAGTTGGCTGCGCATTTCACGTCAGCCCAGGTGAAGGTGTTGCCTGAGTGTGATGTCGGGACGACATTATTGGCGACTGTCGTGCCCACCCTGAGCGGGGAGAATGTAGCCTTGACGCTGGCAGGGTCTATGCCCGCATCCTCGTCCTCGAAGTCCGCTGTGATTGTAACAGTCTTGCCCGGTCCGTAATAACCGCCTGCTGAGGTGGTGAAGCTTGATAGGATAGGGACACCATCATCCACCTGCAGGCTGAAGGCCCTTGTGCAGGCGGTTGCTGGCATGCCGTTGCGCACCCTGTCCGTGAGCCTGACGTAGGCATTGAAGCTCAGGTCCTCGCTGAGGTCTAAGTTGACCGGAGGGAAGGTGCAGTTCCACTTCTCCGCGTCATGGTTGCAGGTGGATGCCTGGATCAGGCTG
>JAHIVG010000007.1 GCA_018816705.1 Nanobdellota archaeon | reverse complement strand
GCCTCTCAGGCCTCTCAGGCCTCTCAGGCCTCTCAGGCCTCTCAGGCCTCTCAGGCCTCTCAGGCCTCTCAGGCCTTTCGGGACCCTTTGGTCTCTCGATCTTGAGGCGCGCGGGCGCTGACCTCAGCTTTTCCACCAGAGGCTTTTCCTCCCTCTTCAAGGGCCTCACTCCTTTCTCCAGGAAATCGAGAAAGTGATGGTATCTCTCCTCTATGTGCTTGAAGAGCTCGATGTCCTCTGAGGTGCCCTCGCTCAGCCTGTTGTATTCCGCATAGATGAAGTCCAGCTCATTCTTGAGCTCCCTCAGGCTGCCTGCCTCTGCCAGAGGCTCGAGCTGCTTGGACAGCTGGTAGAGCCTGAGCTTCTTGAAGACGACTATTATCTCGTCCCTCAGCTTGAGGTTCTCCTGGATGAAGCCTATCGGCAAGGTGTGATACAGCCTGGATATCTGCTCGTAATCGCGCATCAGCGCCTCGAACTCATGCTCATCGATGTGCAGGTGGACGTTGATCAGCATCTTGAGGAGCTCATCGTACTTCCTCTTCGTGGTAGGGTCCATGCGCTCAAGCAGGACAGCGTCGTGGCCCTGCATTATCCTCTTATACATGGCGAGCATGGAGTTCCTCAGCCGGTTCTTCATCTCCAGGAAGCCGGCGGGGAGCCTGTTGTAATCCTCGATCATCTGCTCATATGCGGCCTGCGCCAGGTCGTGCTCGTTGTTCTCGATATATTTCTTTACGTTCTTGAGCTCGGTCTCTATCTTCTTGCTGATCCGGGTGAACTCCTCCTCTGATACCTTGTCCACCTTCTCAGCGAGCTCCTCGCAGACCTTGATTATCATGTCCTGGATCTCTGATCTCCTGCTGAGGAATCCCGAGGGTATCTGCCTATAGAGGGCCTCTACCTTGTCATAGACCTGGTTGGCACCCTTGAGGTCCCCTGAGCGGACCTTTGCCTTGACTTCCTTGAGCAGGGAAGATATCTCCTTGTCGATGCCTTCCATCTTCTGCTTCAGGTAGGCTGTCCTCTTCGACAGCAGGTCCCTGTGGACATCCAGTATCTGGGACTGGATCCGGGTCTTCTCCTCGATGAAGCCTTCCGGGAGGGTGGCGAAGAGCCTCCTCACCTGGTCATAGGCCTTGGATGCCGCCTCTACGTCCTTTGAGCCGAGCGTGGCCTTCATCTCAGACAGCAGCTTCTTGAGCTTCTGTGATTTGCGCTCGAAATCATCTTGGTACAGTGTCTTCCTCCTCTCCAGGAGCCTTTCCTGCAGGTCCAGGATGCGCTTCTGCATCTCTGTCTTCTGCTTGAGGAAGCCGTCAGGGAGGTCGTAGTATATCTCCTCTATATTCTTGTAGGTGTTGCCGGCGCCGATGATGTCTGAGTCATGGATCTGTGCCTGCGCCAGCTTGATCATGCGGTAGATGTTGTTGGCCTTCATCCCGACATCCTTGGCAGAGAACTCTCCGATGTTCAGGGCCAGGTCGCGGTTCAGCTTGACCAGCTCGTGCTTTATCCTGGTCTTGCGCTCGAGGAACTCGCTAGGGAGCGAAGTGTACTTCTCCTCGAGCTTGACGTATATCTGCTTGGCATTGTCAAAGCCGCCTTTCTGTATCTCTTCGTAAGCTGCCTTGAGGAGCTCCTCAGTGTCATTGAACTCGTGGACAGCGATCTCCTTAGTGGTCGTGGTCTTCAAGGCTGCCTGGAGGCTGACGAATATGCCAGAGTAGAGGTTGTGCAGCTCTAGGAACTGGGCCCTGGCCGCCTCGATCCGGTTCTTGCTTATGCTCTTCAAGCTGTCCTTGAGCAGGCTGTCAGCCCTCTCCATCCTGGATTTCATGTCACCTGTTATGGCTCCTGTGCCGTACATCCTGGTAAGCTGGTTCTTCAGGGAGTGTATCCTGTTCGAGAGCTCGGGCAACGCTGTCTTGGCATATCTGAAGTCGTTCTTCTGCACCTCGGAGAAGGCCTTGTTCAGCATCTTCTGGGCATCGGTCATGCTGTCCTCTGTGTCCTTCCTCTCCTTGGATGATACTTCTTCAGCCTCGCTGGTGATGCGCTTGAGGTCTGCTATACGCTTGGAGAACTCGAGGTTCTTGGAGGTGTACGCATCCATGTTCTTGTCCACGTCCTCGTTATCCATGTAGAAGTTGTTGATGGTGACGTTGAGGTTGTTATGGAGGTCCTGCAGGTCGTTCACAAGGGACTGGTTATGGTCGATGAAATGCGCTGGGAGGTGATTCAGGAGGTCCCCTATGAGGCCGTGCTTGTCCCTCGCGGAGTCGAAGTCCATGTCCCGGATGTGGTCCTGGGTCTGGCCGATGAGGCCTGAGATCTCTGTCAGCATCTCGTCCGCGTCCTTGACCTTGTGGCTGTCCAGGAACACGAAATAGGGAGTCGTAAAGTGGTACTTGACCTGGACGAGCTTCTCTTCCTCCAAGAAATTGGCCCACGCCTCGATCGTGGACATAGGCACACCTAGCTCTTTGGCCGCCTCTTCAAACGGCACCTCTTTTTTTCTCTTGATCAGCTCGATAAGCGAGTCGACGTCTGTCCGCACCGTGAGCGGCTCGTCGGCCATGTTACTTAATCACCTCACATAGTTTATAAAGCTTATGGAATGACCTGCTCAATCTCCTCATTGCTTATGTTGTAAAAGGATATGTGATAAGGCTCAAGCATGAATTCAAAATTCTGTGTGGTAATCCCGTCCACGTTGAACAGCTGGACGTTGCCCGGCTCCGATCCCGGGCAGAGCTCGCTGAAATAGCAGTGATCAACGTAAGACATCTGCTTCACGATGCCAGCGTTGATGACATCAGGGGATATCATGGATTCTATCCCGCAACAAGCAGAGGGCACGATGTTGTTCCTCAGCCTGTCGAAGAAGGACGGGGCGCGCTCGTTATGCACATAGGTCTCTGCATCGAGGTGTTCCTTCAACGCCTCCGAGTCCCAGTCGGCTATCTCGGTAGGGACGATGAGCCTGTCGACATTCCCATCGGTGTGGATGTTGAAGAACGGGTCCTCGAGCCCTGATATGTCAAGCAGGGCCATGGTCTCCAAGGTCTTGGTCCATGAAGCGGCCTCTGTCTTCATGTCGAGGGTCAATGTGAGGTTCAGTCCGAGGGCCCACGGTCCTGTAGCGTCGTCCTGATATACCTCGATGACAGGATTCTTATAAGTCAAGTCTATGAAAAGGGTCTCGTCCACGTTGGCCTTGAGATCCAGCAGCCTCTTGTCAAGGGTCTTCCCTTGCATCGAGGGTATGTCGTCTATGCCGATCTGGCCGGTCATCATCAGATGGCCGAAGGTTTCCTCAAGGTCCAAGAAGAAACCGGTCTGCCCCCTGTCCTTCATCTCCTCTGTCAGGGAGTAGAGTGTCTGGTAACCGGTTGCCCTCACTATGTGCTCCAGGTAGTCATGCTCCAGGTCATGTATGAAGGTGTCAGCCTGGGATATCCTATCCTGGACGACCGCAAGCTCTGTCTGTTCGGTCTCCATAGGGGTGCTGGAATAGAATATGAACAGGACACCGACTATCATGAACGAGATTATGGTGTAGAAGACCCCTTTCTTCATTGCCACACCCTCACTTCTGCGGGCAGGGGCCCCCACATATCCCTCTTGTCGATCGACCCGTACAAGACCCTCCTCGAGGTGACCAATGAGTCGGCATTGGTCTGGGTGATGCTGCTGCGCTCGAATAAGACATCGTCATTGATGATTATGGCATAGTTATACTGCTCAGGCACAGTGGGATCAATTGTCTGCTCAAACAGGAGAGTGGCCTCATCTACATTCCCTATAGTATAGAGCATGCCTGCCTCCTGCAGCAATGTGGACCTGGCATCCGGGACAAGTCCGGCCTGCTTCAGCGCCCGCAATATGGGATAAGCCTGGTCATTCAGCTGGAATATCTTGGTGGATGATGCAGTGCCCATCACGTCCTCTGCCATGTTCTTGCTGACCTGCAACGACGGAGAGCCAGAAGTGGTGAAGAAGACGAAGTACAGGCCGATAATCAATACTGTGATCGCCATCAAAGCATCCACGGTGTAAAAGTATCCCTTGCTCATCTTTCCACCAGGTCCATTATCATCTTTGCCGGCCTCCCGTCCACGATGACCATCCTGGTCAGCCGGATGTTGTTGGATATGTGAGAAGACTCAAGATTGACCTTCACCGGGTCAGGTATCACCTGGAAGTCGCCCCTGCAGCACCTGGCATGCAAGCCAGGCCAAACATTATCTGTTATCCAGAAGCCTGGCTGCTTCATGTCGCAGCCTTCTTTTGTCTCGTCGTTGGCGAAGGAGCATAGGTTCCAGCCGTCACATTCGGAGTGGCATATCCCGTCGCCCATGGTGCAGTCCTCCTGGCAGAGGCTGTATGCTGACTTCAGGGTGAAGTCCACGTTCAACGGGTTAACTTCCGCGACTATACCCATCTGTTCCTCAGGAGCGAATCCTGGGTGGGATCCGATGAAGGTATAGGTGAGGAGCTCGCATATGTCCATGTCATAATGGCCGGTGCCGTCTGTCTCTGCGAAGAATGATGCTGGACCGATGGCCCTGACCTCTGCATGCTCCAGCCTGTTCCCCACCGTGTTGTTCCAGACAGATCCCTGCGCGACAACGGTGTCGCACTGGCAGTATATCTCGTCCTGGCAATCAAGGTCATCGCAGTCGCAGCCTGATCCGAGCTCTCCGCAGGCCAAGGCCGGATTGCCGTCGCAGTCATTGTCTATGCCGTCGTTGCATTCTCCTGATTCCAGGCCGTCGCCCTCTGTACCGAGGCTGTTGCACCAGTTTTCCGTAGTCGGATTGTCAGGGTCAGACCATGAGCAGTCTGTTGCGTCGTTGCAGCACAGCCTTGCGCCGCCTCTCCACAGCAGTGTTGTCGTGTCCACGATGTTGTCCATGCCTATATCGTCACCGCAGCATGTGTAGTCGTTCCTCGGGGTGAGCCCTCCGCAGAAATCATTACCGCAGATCAGGCCTTCCCATGGCAGGCCGTTGACGGCAGCGTAGCGGTCGCAGCACGGGCCGACGTCTGAAGCATCGCATTCATCGCTGTCATCATATTCATCCGAGCAGTGCACTGCGCGGCCTGGGCTGCCAGTGTATGAGCCGTCTATGTCACAGAAAGAATTGGCAGTGCAATCCAAGCCTATGTCTGATAGGCATTGCAGCATCTCAGGGTCCATCGCGTTCGCCACCCTCTTGGCCTCGTCATCAGATTCACAGTCGACTATGTCTGCAGTCGGCATGTCAAGGATGTCTTGGGTGTCAGCCGGCCATGAGTTGTGCAGGTCGCAGTCAGAGCCTGTCCATACTGTGAGCAGGCCTGGGTCAACATCTGGCAGGTTGGTGCTGTACCTGAAGTCGCATGCCAGGTCCTTTGGATGAGTGAGAGTTAATGGGGTGGCTATGCCGACAGTGCCGCTACCTGTGTAGGAGCCATCATCTGGGTCGCATGTGGCGCCCATGTACATCTTATCATTGCACGGATTCCCTGGCGGGAGCCTGTCGAGGTAGTGCGTGTAGAGCAGGTAGTCCCAGTCCGGAGCGGTTGCTGTGGAGACTGTGGTTTCCACTTCTAGCGTGTGGAGCACGCTTATCACGTCCGGGAAGGCATCGTTATCTCGGATATCATTCACCTGTGTGTTCAGGTCCAGGTCCTGGCATTCTCCTCCGGCTAATGCGTTGCCGAGCCAATCCATCGGGGCATTCCCATCGCAGACAGCGTCGGGGCCGCACCTGACGTGCCATTCATTGCCCTCGCTCATGTATGTGGTGCCGCCGCAATTTGTAGCTTGGTCTGAGCAGCAGTCGCCGTTGTGGTCTATGCCGCCCTCGCACAGGCCTGATGCGGGATCATTCGAGGCAGGCTGATGGTTCAGTATAGGATTCTGGTCATAGCATTCGTAGAATGAACCTGTGCCTGTGCAGATACCGTAATCCAGGTTGAGGCCGTTCTTTTTTTGCGCTAGGATGCCGCAGACGTCATCCGGCACTGGATCCGCTCCAGGAGGGTTGTCTCCGTCGCACGGCGCGCATGTATCGACTATGCCGTCCGTACCGGGCAGGCCAGCGCCATCTTGGATGTCGACGCAGTAATATCCTGAGCAGTCATCTGCTGTAATGCATGGCCTTCCGATAGCTGACTCCCTCCATTCACCATTGTAGCATTCTTCCAGGTCTGGGGTGCCGGTCACATCCATCTGCGTGCCTTGGACATAGCATTCATGGCTGCCAGCGTTGTCATAGACGCAGTCGGTTGCGAGGTCGCAGCAAGTGTTGACGGTGAGGTCTGGAGCGCATAAGCCGGCTCCGCACCTGAACCAGTTATAGTTCTCCAGGGCATCATCGCCGCAGCAGTTGGTAATGCACAGCTCTCCTGCGCAGTCTCCAGCTCCTCCTGCTGCCCATGCATGGCCTGAGCAGTCCACGCAGGCAGGCTGGGAGTCATCGGGGTCCTGGTAGATATAGACCTGGTCCACGCAGTTGTCAGCGTCTATCGAACAGTCGCCGATGTTGCCGGCGTTGTCCACTGCATTGACCAAGAAGTCATAGTAATCAGGCAGAAGATTCTGGAAGGTCATCTGGTAGCCGTCGGTGTTGTCAAGGTCTGTGTTCCATGCCGGTGGGTCAGGGCATGAGGGGCATTGCATCATGAAGTCTGCCTGGGCCATGCCTGAAAGCGGGTCGCTCACGCCCTGCAGCCAGATAGTGATGTCCATGTCAGCATCCTGGTAGCAGCCGTTGTCAGTCAGGCCGGACATCGCGTCGAACTCAGGAGGGGTCCAGTCCAGCATGATGGTGTCAGTATTGGTGACCTCGTTGCCGGCCAGGTCGCGGCATTTCAGCCTGATGGTCTTGTCCCCCTGATTGGCGGGCACGAGGTTGTCCCAGAACCATCCCAGGGCACTGCTTAATGATGCTCCTGAAAGGCCCACATCTGGTGAAAGGAATTCCCAATTCCAGTCGATGTTGCAGGTGTCTGCGTCTTGGGAGCCCCAGGTTGCATACACATTACCGTCATTGTCATAGAGCGTGTCATCGGAGACAGCGTCCTTTCCAAGGTATATCCAGGCGGTGGGCGGCACCAGGTCATAGGTGAAATCATCTGTCAATGTTGCTTCATTGCCGGCCTCGTCAAGGGCCTTGATCTCTACATTATACTGCCCTTCGAGGGGCGTGAGGAGGGTGAAGCAGAAATTTTCGATACTGCTGTCATAAGGGGGGTTCTGTGCCGGTATGGCTATGGGCCCGTTGACCGGGCCTGACTCATATTGCCATGTGTAGGTGACGCCTGTGATTTTTGTGGTCACGTCTGCTGCCTGGCCGCAATACTGCGGGTCAGGGATGTTTATGTTGTCAGCCGGCTGCAGGATGAGTATCAAGGTCGGTTGGAGGGTGTCGAGTATGAAGCTGCTCGGGCCGCCCTGCCAGGAATTGCCTGCAGCATCCCAGACCTGAACATAGTCGATTGTGTGGGCGCCGTCTGCCAATATAGGGGTGATGTATTCATCTATTATGTTCGCCTGCGGGACGATGGGAACACTCACTTCACCGGTTGTATCGATGTCATATCTGATCTCAGCTATCCGGCCCAATGCAGGGTCGTCGTCTGCCTGCACCCTGAAGGTCGGGTCATTGGTGATGGCGGGGGGCCAGGTCATTGTGACTGTCGGAGGGGTTATGTCGACGATGATGGTGTCTGTTGCCTGGCCCCAATCATCAGCTAAGCATCGTATGGTGACGGTGTAAAGGCCTTCCGGCGCTGACCTGCCGTCAACTGTGTTCCATCTGGTGTCTGAGAGCAGGCCTCCGCCGATGGGATTGCCGGGTGAGAAAGGTGGGTCCCAGACTGCAGTGTCCCAGTCCATCTGGCACGTGGTAGCTATGTCCCCTACCTCCCAGTAGGCCATGACATTGCCGTCGTTGTCGAACTCGTCGTCCCAGCCGCCGGCTGTATCGCGGAGATGGAATTCCGGGAACGGGGGCACGGGGACCACATAGTTGAAGAAGATGTTGTTCGCGCTGTAGAAATTCCTGACGTTGCCGCAGGCGTCAAGCACCCTCAAGCGTATGCAGTAATAATGCATGGGCAGGCCCTGGAAGGAATGCGTCGGCTGGGCGCTCCAGGCAGCGGGAGACCAGGGCAGGCCGTCATCTGCGCAGTTCGTATCGGGGTTGAGCCCCATATCAGCATGATTCACCCTGTATGGTGTTGCGATGAGGCCAGCGCAGTCAACATCCACTGCATTCCCATTCATAAGGATATTCTCATTGAAATCAGGACCATTACGCGTTACCAAGACATTGGGATACACATACGCCCCTACTGTAAGCTGAGGAGGGAAAGTATCGCAGTCACAGTCACAATCGATACATGCAGAGCCTGCGCAGCCGCCCCAGTCACCGAAGTCAGATGGACATACTGAATCTTTCAGAGAAGGATCATCATTGCAGCAGAAATCTGTTCCGCAAACCGAGATACCATTGCAATCTGGACAAAGAGCGTATGCAGCTGCCACTAGCAATAACGATACGAATGTTATTGTCAGCAGCCTTTTCATCCTTTAACGATCTCCTCGCAGTCACTCTGCTTCTTGGGGTTCTGCACTTCCTGGCATTTGGTGATGTCCTTGTTCTGGATGGCCATCCTGATGAACACGTTGTCCTTGCATGCATTCTGGAGCACATGTGTAACCTGGTCACAGAATGTGGGGTTCAACTCCTCTGCAGCCCTTGTCTGCCAGACATTATCTGAGCACTTCCTCTTTGAGGTCTCGTCGAGCTGGTCGCACAGCGACGGGTCCTTCTTGGCTGTGGCCTCCGAGGTGATGACCGACAGGAGGCATCGGGTTTTCCTCGCTGGATCGAGTATCTGGTCACATGACTCTGTTGTGTTGCCCTGCAAGGCATCGCTCAGCCTGACCATGTCCTGGCAAGAGGCTTTCAATTCTGTATTTGTGATCCTGTCGCAGTATGATGTGTCCTTGTGAGCAGAGGCCAGGGCGTTGTTGACCTCATCCACGCATTCTGCCTTGATGGCCGCTGTTGTTATCTGCTCGCAGAGCGTGATGTCCTTGTTGTAGACAGCTGTCCGCTCCAGGCTGTTGTCTGTACTCTGGTCGAGCATGTCTAGGTCAGGGGTCGGCGTTGGCTCTTCCTGCTGAGCGCATGACGCCAACAGCAGCAATGCGATGATGATTATGCATCTTTTCATCCTATTCACCTCTTTTTATGGGGTCCCGACTATGACCTGTTCCCATATGTCTGGGCTTCCGGTGCAGCAAGCGCTGAAAGCCGGGCCTGGAAGGCCGAAATGGGAATAGTAGCAATCGTAAGGGGAAGCTGCCTCGTCATAGCATGAGTCGTACATATCGCATATGCCAGGGTCATACACAGTGAAAGTGTCTGAGCAGTCATAGCGGCAGCCGTACTGGTTGCAGACGTGGATGATAGCATTGTTCGTGCCGACATCCGATGCCTGGACCGTGTATGTTGCCTGCACTGGGCTTACATCTGTCGGGCCGGCTGAGGCCCATGTGTTCCAGTTGCAGGTCGGAGGCCAGCCTGACGCTCCCGAGCCTGTGCAGGCGAGCATGTAGACAGGACCAGGGCCGGACCATCCTGCTGTGAAGGTCACGACACTGCCTATCGGCACAGGATCAGGCGAGGCGTCGCAGGAAGTGATGCTGGGGATCGGGTTGCCGAAGGTGACAGAGCCGGTCGGGGCGAAATCGATGGCTTTCAGGGTGCTGGTGCCGCTGTTTGGGATGCCCTCCCATACCTCGGCTGTTGTGGTGGTGACCGTGGCGCCCACGCACGCCGAAGGGATGTCCGGCACTGTCCACGTGCCGTCGCATATCTCGTTGAAGCACTGGAAATATATGCCATCCATGTCACCGCTCCCGCCAGGGTATGAGAGAGTGCATGACCCACCTGTAGCATGCACCTGTATGTACGGCTGGGGCGAGCAGTCCCACTCATATTCGGCATGCACGTTCACGACCTCTCCAGGGAGGCAGACGCCGTCGCCGCACGGCACCGGTTCAATGGTGACCTCCTTAAGGTTGCAGGGCCTCGGGCTGCAGCAGAGCTTCAGGTCATAAGAAGGCAGCACCCCGCACTCCTGGATGTGGGCGTTGGAGTAGCGGACAGGGCCGGATAGGTACTTCCCTTCGAGCTCGATTACGCATTTCTGGCTTGGCGCACATTCACCCATCAATATGCAGTCGAGGCCCGCATCATAATCCAGGCAAATGTCCCAAGGGTAGTTAGGGTCGCTTGTCGATGCCACATGGGCATTGGTCTGGGATGATAGCTTAAGCAGGGTATTCGGGCAGTCATTTATGCTAAAAGGATCGATAGGATCGCTATAGGCGCAGCATACCTTGTTCGCATAAGCAGAGCTGTCGCCGGCCTGGGCGTTGGTCGATGCTGATGAGATGGACATGATGTCTATCTCGTTGGCTGCGCACGCAGGCTTCACCAGGCAGTCGGAGGAGAGGGTGGCGGCTGAGATGATAGGGAAAGAAAGGACTAACATGACAATCCATGCCAGGTCCTTATAGTCGATAACCTTAGGTCTCATGATGGCTGGAAGGTGACGCATTTCTTGCCTATCTCTGCCTCGCTGATGTAGTCTCTTTCCGATGATGTGCATTTGCAGGTGCAATAAAAATTCGATTCCATACCTTGACATCCCAGTCTCTCTCCCCCATCATAACTCAATTGTTGACCACCTAAGCATGGTCCGGTTATGACTCCATTGCAGATAATGTCACCTTGATTAGGACAATAAATAGCATTGCAGTTACCAGGGGTGCAATAATTATTGCATTCAATCATTGTGGGATAGGAATTGAAATTTCGATTTCTTTCGTAATATGCACAAGTCGAAGTCACCAACCCGCATTCATCAAAATAATAGCACAACTTGTCGCTCTCGAAGAACAGTTGTCGACCCATGAAGGTGAAGCCGTCGCTCTCCAGGTCGTGGGTGGTCGTCTTGCCTGTGGTCCTCGTGTCGCCGACCACGTAGAGTTTTGTTGCGGGCGTCGCCGTACCGAGGCCGACCTTGCCGTTTATGATGTATATGTTATTGCCGTCCTGCGTCCAGATGCCGCTCCAGCCCGTTGATAGGTCTTTGCAATTACCTCCTGCCTGGTCGCAGATCTGATCAGCCCTGATGTTGCCGTTGACATGAAGCTTGTCCAAAGGAGAGGTAACACCTACCCCCACGTCACCCTGGCTGTCTATGGTCACTTTCTCCTGGCCAGCGACACTGATGCGATAGGTGCTGGCATCGAAAGACATCCTGTCGTCGGATACGACCATGCCATCATCCACTGTCTTGTACAGGCGAAGCCTCTCGCCGTTCGGGTTGTATACGCCGACGGACCCTCCGACAATGAGCTTCTCAGGGGCGCTAATCGAATTGTCAACATCCACGTTCAGGGTTGAGGCCACCACCTTGACCTTGCCGTAGGTGTCCGGTTCAGGTTCCCTGTCCACGGACTGTATGTAGGCCATGTCCTCACCCTCGTTGTAGGCGAGCTCCAGACCTTCGCCGGCGGATGGCCATACCGGAGGGTGCTGCACCCGTACCTGGCCCCGGATGTCGACAAAGGTCTTCGGGTCGGATGTACCGATGCCGACCTTGCCGTCAGCATCTATTCGCACCCGTTCAACATAACTTTCGTCGTACGGTGATGTATGGAAAGCCAATCCGACCTTGCGGTTGTAGCCGCCATCAGCATCTTCACTAACTGCATAGATTCCAGCTGATTTTGTATTATCTAATTCAAATGGTTTGCCTATAAAATGAATACCCCACTTGCCCCCGCTATTTCCCCCGGATTCTGGTGTATCATCATAGTTAGCTCTTAAGATTATTTCATTAATACTGCTTGTAGAAGTCAAATAAGATGAATCATAGGTTTCAAGTTTTCCACCCGGGCTCGCCGTCCCGATGCCTATGACATCATTAGCCTGGATGCGGGTCGGGAAGACGAACGCTTTGTTGTTGTCGTTGACGAACGTACCCCCACTAACTTGCCCGGCAGGATGCCCGGGGTTCGGCGTCTGCGCGAACACTGATGATGCTAGTATCAAGAATACAGCTATAGTTAGGACCCTTCTCATGGGTTTCACCTCCTTACTCTCCTCTTTTTTCGGTTATGATTATGGGCACTTCCTTGTCTATCCGGGAGTGCGCCTCAGGGAGCAGGGGGATGATCATTATATCCGTGGATTCATTCCAGCCTTTCAGCCTCATTATCTCCCTGGGAATATTAATCTTCCCCTGCCCTGACTTGTCTATGTATATTTTAGACATTTTTTAGGTATAAATAATACCTATAACATAACTTATTTATATACTTTTTGGTATATTGGTAGCGACATTACGCTCAATAGATAAAGCCTGGACAGTGCTTATTGTCGTATCTTGACAGTGATAATAAACATAAGATTTATAAAGAGCCTAAGAATCCTGATAATTATGGACGACATCGAAGATAGGCAGAAATGGATTTACGAACAGCTCGGGGAGGAAGCCCTCAGAATCCTTAAGGAATCAGGGATAGATATTGACACAGGAGTCACAAGTATTTTAGAAGAACAGGAGAGAGAAAGCGATATCAGGCAAGCTGGCGCCTCTGTCCCGACACTGGAGAACACCTTGACCTCTGAACTACCCTATCTCTCCCTGACTATACGCGATCCTTTCGGTCAGGAATACGAAAGGAGACTAAAACTCATCGGATTGTCCCAGGAGCAGATAGAAGCAGCCTACCAGACAGAGCAATTCATCTCAAGGAACGGAAAGCTGCAAGGCAGGGATGAGAGGTGGGCCATAAGATACTTCATAAGGCCTGATTCCACACCTGAAACGCTGCCTGACCCTGAACACATGACATTATCTGAGATTATCTGCATCACAGATGATGCGAATTCAGCCATAGTGAGGGATCACCATGCCCTGTCTCAGGAAGCATTCCAAGCAGCCTGCATCGCCTCATGTAACAGGGCTTATAGTGGAGAAAGGTATGGTCAATCATACCTAGCAAGGACCGAAAAGATGGGCTGGACAGAAGCCCAGAGGAATGCATACTCGAAGAATGAGTTCATGATGACTGCAAGGATAAAATGGAATTACCATGATGACCCTGCATGGACAAAAGAGACCACTAAATTAGAATAATCAATCCGCAAACAACTTATGCTTCTCCTTGCCCTCGACCTCGGATATTATCCGCCTGATGATCAGCTTTTCAGGGTTCGGTAGCAGCTTGACACGCTTCCTGATGTCGGCGAAGTCCTCGAAGTCTTTGTCTTTCCTGGCCTCAAGTATCTCCCACATGTGTTTCTTGCCCACACCCGGCAAGAGCTCAATCTGGTGCATCCTTGTGGTCAGGGGCTGGGCCAGGTTGAAGAATTCCACGTAACGCTCCTGGTTCTTATGGACCTGCTCTTTGATGACATACTCGAGTTCCTGCCTCGCGGTCTGGGTGAGCTTGTCATAAGGCAGCTTGCCTATGATATGATGAATCTTGTCCCGCTTACCCTCGCCGATGTAAATATCTTCCTGCGGCTGCAGGGCCATCTCCTTCCTGGGAACCAGCTCCAAAAGAACAAATCTCTCCTTTCCCATCGCCTGCACTATGGGTGTCTTCTTATGGCTCGGCCTATCATCGAACGGATACCCATGCGGCAAAAAATCAAGGACTACCGCGTATTCTTCTTTTCCGTGCTCCATGGTTCACACCCAGATAGTTGTTAGAAGTAGTAGTATTTAAAGTTGTCTATAAAAAAGGGTGCTGGAACCCTCAGATCCATCCTTCTATCACCCTTGGTGAACTATATGGACAAAAATATTGCTGTTGAATTAGGTAGGAATGGTCTGACTCGTCTGGCAAAGGTATAGAACTGGAAATCTGTCAGCTTACTTCTTCTCTGACTTCTTCTCGGATTTTTTCTCTGGTTCCTTCTGCTCAGGCAGGTAAACCTTGACCACATTCACTATCTTCTTCATGTTGTCCTGGTTGACCGTGAGCGTGTAGCCCTGCAGTATGACCTTCAGGCTCTCGACTGTCAGAGGGAGGAGGTCGACTATCTTCATCATGTGGACGTCCTTCAGCCGTGGGATGCTGAGCATCTCTAGCTTACCAAACAGCTCCTTGGCCTGGGCCGGCTTCAGGCTGTATATCGAATTCATGTAGTCCTCTGCCTTCTGGGCCCTGAAGCTGAGCTCCTTGTCACGCTTCTTCGCCTTGGTCAGCTCATCCTTGAGCTCTGAGAGCATCATGGGCTGTTCTGAGATGATTTCCGGATTGGTCATGTTCATCGCCTCTTGAGATGTATGGGGTGCACTATCAGCATTTTCTCCTTGCCGCCGTCATTGATCGTGACCTTGTAGCAGCTGCCTGTCTTGCTCTTGACCAAGGCTGCCTTGCCCTGGAACCTGGGATGGAACATCCCCTTCTGGACAGCTGACTCAGGATGGAGGTATACCTTATCTCCCGGCAGGTACTTCTTGAAAAAGGCGCTCACGCTTATCTTGCCCTTCCTGGACACGGCTTTCTTGAGCTTATACCTTGTCTTGCGGCGCATGCCGCCTATCCGCTTTACCATGCAGGGGAGGGTTAAGTAGGGGTTTATAAATGTTGCGGGACCTTGAAGACCTTATCGTTCTGCCTGACTGGTTCCTTGACCTTCAGGCCGATGCTCTGGCCGGCCTTGGCCTCTTCCAGCTTGTCGTGCTCTATCTGAATGGACTCCACATTCTGCTTGAAATCGCTCGTCGCGCCCTTGATGTGGATCTCCTCGCCCACTTTGAGCTCGCCCGAGAGCTCTATCACCGCCACGCCAATCTTGCTGTAGTAATGATCTACCTTGCCGATCTCCTGTTCCTTGGGTTTTTCCTCATCTTTGCCCATATCTATCACCCTTAGCCATAAAAGACCAGGTAGGATATAAAATTTACTGAAAAGCAACCTATTTCAAATCTTTGACATCAGCTCTTTCTTCTTGAGCTTGAATTGCCTTGGTGTAAGGTCAAGGTATTTGATATCATCAAAATTCCTTATTATGCCCTGCAGCCTCTTTCGAAAGTGATCCAGTTTATATTTTGACAGCAGCTTGTTATATCCCCTGAAATCAATCTCAGATAAACATAGGAGCGACATGATATCAATCCGGTCCTTGCTGCCTTTCACGCTTTCTGTCCTGTCCAGCTCTGCACCTTGCTTCAGTATCAAGAGCACTTCCGGAACCACAACACTGATATTTTCAATGACAGTCACATAGTTCTTTAGGTCTTCAGGGGGGATTGCAAGCCTTGAATAATAGGGAACGTAGATGTCAACATCGATCTCATCGAAGCTGATCTCGTATTTCTTCAGATTGTCATTCTTCTTCAGATTGAAATTTTCCTTCAAGTAATTGATATCTTCCATATTGAATAGGATAATATCTACGTCCTTGCTCTTATGCAGCTTTGTCCACAGGTAAGCAGCCCATCCTCCAATCAAAATGAACTTGAAAGGTTTTTCCTTCAGCTCAAGCAGGACATTCCAGCTTTTCTCCGTGAGGATATCACTCCAGAATTCCATGCAGCCTCACCTCCAGCGCCTTTAGGAAATCCTTGGCATACCATTCTCTTTGATTCCATAGATCAACGAACAGGTTCGCTGACGTGACTGTTGCCCCATACTTGCTCATGACCTTGTCTTTCTTCAATACAAAGACATTCGGTGTGTTTGTATTAGGAGGGAACCTCTTCATGATCTCGTCCGTCTCTGCATAGACATAGACCTCGGAATAATCTGCAGGTACATCCTCGAACTTGAATTTGTATGCGGTGAAAGAGGTGTAGATAACGGAGGAGGGCATCTCTGACTCAATCTTTTTTATAGGTTTGCCTGCCCGAGTCCTGTAGATTATGTCCTTATCCAGGTTGCGGATTGAAGCCCAATAATAGAGGATTTTCTTCGGGTCCTTAATGATCAATCCCCTTTGTTTTACCTCAACTGCATTCATCCTTCTCAATGGATCCAATGCGAGATTCACTGTGGAGAGCGATAATCCCAGCTCCTTCGAGAGGTATGACTGGGTCAGGCTGGATACTTTTTTTTCCATTGCGTTATGCAGGATTTCCAGATAGACATGCTCAATCTTCTTCATTTTCGATATTAATCATTATTCCTTTATAAAACTTTCGATTAAATTCGAAATATTATTAAATATCGATTAATAACATCGAAATATAATAGAATATAAAAAAGGGATTATTGTCAAAAAAATTGGGTCTAATCATCGTGGTTATGGCCTCGGTCCGCCGAGTATGTTGGGCTCTACTGCCGAGCTGAGAGTCCCCTTCAGTATGATCGGCGAGCCTGTCTGATGGCTTGAGGCGAATGTCGGGGTCGTGAAGTTCAACCTACCGAGGTAATATGAATAATACGGGCACTGCCCCCAATTGTTCTCCTGAAAGTAGACATCAACTGTGTAATTGGTGTTGTGCTGGAAGTCATAAGTGACCTGCTCGACATAAGGAAGATCATCGTCGGAATACACCCTGTATCCCCCGAATTTTCCACCAGGCCAGTAATCATAGATGACTTCATAGAAGCCCCGGAACTGCAGCGGAGTGCAGCCGGAAGTCTCGTTCTCAGGATATGAAGTGATGTTGTGCTCGAAGGTGACTAGATTCCCTTGGACCCTGACAACCCGGGCAGTGCCGTAAGATGCATTCACTGCACTAACAAGTATCAGCAAGATAATAAAGGTTGATAATGTTTTCATTTTTATCACCTTAAAATACCTGGTTCATCCATTATCGTCGGCTCCTTCCTGAAGATGGGCGAGCCATCAGGGCCACCGCAGCCTTCGTCTACACTGCCATCACAATCGTCATCAATCTGGTTGCCGCAAACTTCACTGGTGTCTCCAGTCATGTCGTCGCACTGCTGGCTGCCATCACAGTAATACACGCCTTCCTCGCACATGTCAGAGTCTGCACCATCGCATGCTTCGCCAAGCCAGGGCTCATCAACGCCGTCATCTGTCGCTGCATCGCAATCATTGTCAATGCCATCACACAATTCTAAGTCATCCCCTGATGTGTCATCGCATTCTTGGCTGCCTGCAACGCAGTAATAGTTGCCCTCTTCACACAAGTCAGAGTCAGAACCGTCGCAAGAATCACCAAGCCAAGGTTCGTCAACACCGTCATCGGTTGCCGCATTGCAGTCATCGTCAACGCTGTTGCACAGTTCTGGCGCACCAGGATAAACAGACGGGTCTGAATCATCGCATTCACAGGCCGTACCATAGCCGTCTTCATCATCATTGAGTTGGTTTGGGTTGTAGTCTTCAGGACAATTATCACAAACATCACCTATAGCGTCATTATCTGAATCCTGCTGGATAACCTCTTCGTTCCCGACATAAGCCATCGGCTCAGGAAACTCCACATTCACATAAACCCATACATAACCTGTCCTACCTTCATTCCCAGCAAAATCAAAGCCGTATACCCTAAATGTGTAATTCCCTTTTTTCAAATTTATCTTGTTCCTGTACCAGCTGATTCCTGAGCCGAGCATAGTTTCGTTGGTCCCGTTCCATTCCAACAATGCATTCGACAACGATTCATTGGATGTGACGTTGATAAAAGCAAAGTCCTGTTCGATAATGACATCAATGGGTGTAGGAGGGACAAAGGCTATCATGGGAGGTACATCATCTGTCTTCACGCCAAAAGGCGTAAAAGTGCTGCCAAAGCCTGTAATATTTGCATATACAACCTTGTTTAAAGTATCCACTCCATTCTTGTTATAAAATGATTTGTTTATCCAGTCGCTACCGTTAAACTTCCAAATCTGAAGTGTTGACTCAACAATCCCTGCTTCAGCTATATCCTGTTCGGTATAGCTTAAATTGATGTTCAGCCAGCCCGCTGTTTCTGTATTGGCAACATTGAAATATTTATTGATGTTTCCATGCCCTGGAGGATCTGATGGGCCTGTTTCGACCCCTTTAATGGCAAAATCCTTGCCAGTGAAGCTAAATATTGTCTGATTGATGGAAAGGTTCATTATCAGGTTCCCTGTGCCACCCCATCTTGAGTAATAATCCCACCCATTGTCAGCTGCGTTGTTGTTCATAAAAAGGTTGTTGTAGCTTCCAAACAGGTTGAACCCATTTTCATTGTTTGAGTTTACAGTGTTATTGGCAACAAGGTTATTGTTTGAGCCGACAGACATGGTTATCCCATTCCCATTATGGTCGGCAGTATTGCCTATGATCATGTTGTTGCTATTAGAGCTTGATTCCAAGGCAATGCCGTGATACCCGTTATAGTTGGCGACATTATTCCTAATGGAATTGTTAATTGAAGATAAAACCAATAAGATTCCGTAATATGTATTTGAATTCGCTGTGTTATTCTCGACATTATTATAACTTGAGCCTTGCCGAAGATATATGCCGTCGTAGCTTGAGG
>JAHIVG010000081.1 GCA_018816705.1 Nanobdellota archaeon | reverse complement strand
TTTCATGCGCTATTGCGACCCGAAGAACCGAACAGTCCCCTTCGGAACCGCTGCAAGGTATTGGATGCCCGTAGACCAGTACATCGGCGGCATCGAGCACGCTGTCATGCACCTTCTGTACGCAAGATTCTTCACCAAAGCCCTCAGAGACCTCGGCCTCATCGACATCGACGAGCCCTTCTCAAGGCTCCTCTGCCAGGGCATGCTGATAAAGGACGGCCAGAAGATGTCCAAGAGCGTGGGCAACATCGTGGACCCCGCGGAGATATATGAGAACTACAGCGTGGACACCGCCCGCCTGTTCATCCTCTTCGCCTCCCTGCCCGAGAAAGAGCTGGAATGGAACAGCGAAGGGGTCCAGGGCTCGCACAGGTTCCTCAACAAGGTGATTTCCCTGACAGAAAAGAAATATGACAAGGGGGCCATACCAAAAGATATCACCGACCAGGAACGCTTCATCCTCAGCAAGCTCAACTCGACCATCGCATCAGTCACTGATCACCTTGAGGGATTCGAGCTCTCCCTGGCTGCAGGCAAGATGATGGAGTTCGTCAACGAGGTCCACAAGGCAGAGCTCTCCCCTGTCGTCACATTCAAGTGCTTGGAGACGGTCTCCATACTCCTGAACCCGTTCGCCCCGCACCTGAGTGAGGAGCTCTGGGAAAAACTTGGTAATGAGGGTTTCTCTTCCCGCGCAGAATGGCCGAAGCCTGACAAGGTGGATGATTCCGCATTATACCTGAAGTCGTTCATCGACAACACCCGCAAGGACATAATCTCTGTGATGGAGCTTGTCAAGATCGACAAGCCGGAAGAGATTTTGCTGTTCATCGCGCCTAAGTGGAGCTATAAGGCAGTGAAGAAGCTCAAGTCTGAGATGTCCAAGACCAGAGAGATGAGGCACCTGATAAGATCAGTCATGGACAAGGACCATGCCAAGGACATTGCCACTCTCGTACAGCGCCTGGTCAAGGACCCGAAGAGGCTCCCGGAAGTCGTATTAGACCAGGCCAAAGAGATACACGCTCTTGAGAATGCCGGGCTTGACAAGGAGTTCGGCGCAAAGATCGCTATAGTCAAGGCTGAGGAATCACAGGACAACAAAGCGAGGCAGGCCCTCCCGGGAAGGGCAGCCATAATGATAAGATGAAGAAGGTAATCGTGACCTACATCGCACACCAGCTGAGGCATCACAACCGCACCCTGCGGGATGTCATCGGATTCCTGAAGAAGAGGTCTCAGCTGAAGGTCTTGGAAAGGCAGCACCTCAGCAGGAAGCATTTTGATGGAGCTGACCTTGTGGTTACTGTCGGCGGCGACGGCACTTTCTTGAGGACATCGCACTTCGTCAAGGACGAGCCTGTGCTCGGCATAAATTCTGATATTAGCAGCAAGGAAGGCTATTTCACCCGCGCTGACCACGGCAATTACAGACAATGCCTGACCAGGGCTCTCGACGGCAAATACAGGGTCAATAAGCTTCTCAGGCTACAGGTCTTGATCAACAGCAGGCCTGTCCCTGACCTTGCCCTGAACGAGGTCTACATCGGGTACACCTGCAGGTATCATACCCTTAACTTTGAGCTGATGGTCAGAAAAAGGAAAGAGAGGCAGCGCGCTACCGGTATTTTCGTCGGCACTCCGGCAGGTTCCACAGCCTGGATCCGCTCGGCAGGCGGGAAGATCATGCCTTTAGGCTCGAAAAGATTTCAGTTCCTGGTCAGGGAGCCATACAGGGGGCGCATACACAAGCCCACTCTCTTGAAAGGCATCCTCAACAATGACGAACAGGTAAAGGTCACATGCCTCTCCGAGCACGGCGTGCTCATGATCGATTCCCTCACCGAGGAGCGCAGCTTCAAGCGCAACGACACCATCACTGTCAAGGCAGCGAAGAATCCTCTGAAACTCGTCAGTTTCGATTGAATCATATTTCCTTAATCTGGTCTGAAAAGCTCAGCCCCTCCAGGATATTTGTCATCCAAACGGGTATCAAATTTTCCAGTGGACTTGTTGTACAATCTTCCTGAGCACAGAATGGAATTCCAAAAGGTCGGGTCGCCGGATTGTTGAAGGGCCAATTTCCTCTGGTCTTCAGCCTTGCCCGGTTCTAGCATGGCCTTGTGCATCGCGATGAGGTCTAAAGTCGGTTCTATTGGCATACCTTGCTCCTCAAGAAATCGTCTTACTCGGTTCACTGTGAATGTTGAAGCCACTTTTTCATCAAATGCCTTATCGATATATCCTGTAAGGTGCTTGAAGCCTTCTGTAAAATAGTCATATCTCTGGACTGGTATCCTCACTTCCCCGACAAGAGGCAGTTTGACAACACCGCCATAGAAATTCCCGTTTCTGAGAAGAGGCATTTGATCTATCATGCCCTCATAAAGCATATTGCCATCATGAATGAGATTCCAAACTTTGAAATTATCCGCCCCGAATACTGAGCCCATCTCTTCTAAGACACACACTGGGTCATACCTCTGCCGTGTTATGTCTGCTTCAGGATCCAGGATGGCCTCACTTTTCTCCTCATCGTATTTCATGAACATCCCATATTCGGTCAAACCATGAAGAGTATGGATAACGAGAATGTCAATATCAGGCTCTTTTTGTTCATCAGTAGGTTTGAATGATTCTCCTGTGAGAGTGGACCCGAAAAGCAGCAGGTCTTGTACCCTTTCATCCCACATTTTATCCCTATATGATGATTCGAATATTATTCTTGCGACATTCTCTGCGATGTCCATCGCATTTGGAATTGTCTTATCGCTCATTGCGCCCATGAATCCTCACTGATTTATAAACATATCTATCAGAGAGTAGTTAAAGAAAGGTTTTGGACCAGGAACTGGAAGCGTTGTTGACTAGAACCAATGCATCAGCAGCAATGACCCCTCGTCCACCTTGATGCTGACCTTGTTCTCAGAGGCGATATTGCTGATGCCGTGCGTGCTCGAGTCGAGCTGCGCATTGATCAGGGGGTGATGCAGGCCTTTTGTGGTTATGCCCTTCACGCTATCTGTGAGAGGTATCAATGATACCCTGTCTCCCTTCTTGGCGTTGAGCTTGATCTTGTTCTTTATGACCTTGGCCTTATAGTCATGGGTCAATAAGCTCAATTCTTTATCATGGTATTCCTTCAGCAGCATCACTGTGGCCAACAAATGATCCAGACGTGAGCCTTCGAATCCCACGAATATTATGTCGTCGAAGCCCATCTTCAGGGCGAGGTGCAGCGCCTTCTCCGCATCATTGTGTTCCTGGCCTTCATGCACGATGAGCTGCTCCTTGAACTGCTCCTTGTGATGGTCCTTGATAGAATCCATGTCGCCGATAACAGCTTTCGGCTCCAGGCCCAGCCTTTCGAGATGCATGGCTCCGCCGTCTGCGGCGATTATGAAGTCATCTGGCTTTAGAAGCTCCTTCAGCCCGCTGTGCGAGCGTATCTCTCCGTTGCACACTATCACGGCTCTCATTTTAAAAGAGGTAGCAGGCATGCCAGTGGATGGGCGCAAGCACTGCAACATGGCTTACCTTGCACCTTTCTCGGTTCCGCTACCCCGTAAGCATCCACCTCAATGGTTAGGACTGCTCTATTCCTAGCCTGATCCGGTTCCCAAAAAAGCGAACCCTGCGGGACAGAACCTCATTGTCCGGCACAAGACCATGAAACAACACTCATGCTGCTCCACTGACTTCGGTCCTGCCGCAAGTCGATTTACAGTGACAGAGGACGACTAACCCTCCGACCTAGCCTGCCGACTATAGGGTATAAAAAAGGCTTTAAAAAGGTTGTGATAAATCGGCTACTTGCCGGGCTCTTGCTGGGACTCTTGCGGATGCATTTCTTCCGGCCCCCCAAATTCGTTCTTGTAGACTTCTACTGCAACATTGTTATTCAGGCTGACATGATTAGAGCCCAGCCCTCTGCATTCATCCACCTTTATGCCCGCTTCCTCAGGATTAAAGAAGATAACTGTCCCATCCCGTTGCAGCTCTTCTACTTCAGGGAACCAATCATAAGGTATCTCGATATTATAGTTTACACATTTATCTGCCTTTACTGACCACAATTGATATCTCTCTCCATTCTTCTCTCCAATTCCCCAACAATCGGCCATATACGCATGCTGTTCCTTGGGCATATTGGCCTCAAGAAACGCCCTCAGTTTGTCCTTGGCCGTGCCTTCGACGCGCCTCTCAAGCGGCTTGGGATCATTCACATTGACTGTGTGTATCTGCGACTTGTACCCGCACCCCGAGGTGGAAGCTACAAGTGAGAATAATGATATCCAGAATGCCACCTCCAGGTTTCGTCGGTCATTGAACATGATGCTAGTAATATCTTCAATCTATAAAAATTTTACCACAAAATTTATTAAATCCGACTCTATAGTGGTGATGGGATGAGGGCTAACATTGTCTTTCTAGGTACTGGAGGGGACGCCCACGTAGTCGGCCAGCAGCTGAGGTCGTGCGGCGGCTTGCTGATAACATCTGGAGACACCCAGATTCATGTCGACCCTGGTCCGGGCAGCCTGATCATGGCCAAAGCCTGCAACCAGAACCTCAGGCTGAACACCGGCATCCTGGTGACCCATAACCATCTTAAGCATTGCAACGACGTCAACCAGGTTATAGAGGCCATGACCCATGCAGGGCTTGACAAGAACGGCGTGCTCATATCCAACAAGACCCTTGTGGAAGGCACTGAAGACCTAGCCCCATACCTCACTGATTTCCATCGCAGCTGCCTGGAGCGCAGCATCATCCTCGAGCCTTCGCGCAAGGCAGGCATCAACGAGATCGACATCCAGGCGATCGCTGCCAGGCATTCTGACCCTAATGCCCTCAGCTACAAGCTCATAGCCCCGAACTTCTCAGTGTGCATAACAGGTGACACCGGCCTGGACGAGGACCTGGCCAGGTTCTATAATGCTGATGTCCTGATCCTGAACGTGCAGCATCCTGGAGAGAATCATCATGACGGCCATCTCTGCACCGAGGAGGCTGCCCAGATAGTGAAGGCCGCAAAGCCTAAGCTGGCCATAATCACTCATTTCGGCACCAAGATGCTGAACACCGACCCGGGCTTTGAGGCCAAGGTGATCCAGCAGCGCTCAAGGATAAAGACGATAGCTGCAGCTGACGGCCTTATGGTGAATCCGATCTCCTTCTCCACAGGGAAGCCTATAATATGAGCCAGACCGCTGCCAAACCAAGAAGGCATCCTGCTGTTATGAAGGGCATTGCTGGGTAGAACTTGTCTTTCTTTCCTTGCCAGAAAAGCCACGTCAATGCCAAAGCTGCGCCGATGGATACCAGGAAGGCCCACCAGCCCGCTGTCTTCATGACGACTCCTGCGAATATCAGGGGGAAGCCGATGTCTCCGCCGCCGAGGATGGCATTCCTCATCTTCCTCCCTTTCTTTGCCGGCACAGCCTTCGTTATGAGTCCTTTCTTGTCGTACTGCAGATACAGCCCTGCGAAGACCTTTGCTGCGCTCTGGAACTTTGCCATGGATATCATGTGCTTGCTCTTCCACACCGCGTACATGTCGTAGAGGGAGATTATGACGAGAAGCATGAAGGCTGATTTCAGGTTCATCAGGGGCACGAATACCGCTGCCAAGCCGGCATATATGAACAGTTCTGTGAGGTTGTGTATGTAGGTGTTGGGCTTCAGTACCTTCCACAGCGCAAGGAATATGCCCAGCGTGAGTGCTATCAGGTCCGTCATGAAGGCTCCGAATGCCATCGTCAGGCATAATGCGACTGACATGAAGAACCATACCTTCCACAGCCTGATCTTCTTGAAGCGGATTATCAGCAGTATTAACAGCGTCCCCACAAGGATTGCTCCGAGCATGAATAAGTAGGAGCTTGACTCCTCGAGAGGGGGTCTCTCGATGTCAAAGGGTGCATCCTCGTACACTGTGCGGCCGGTCTCCTCGCTGGCCTCGATGTCCACGTAGGATTGCAGCACGAGCAGGCCTATTCCCTGAGCAACGAGGAATAGAAAGACCAGCATTGCCGTTACAGGCACTGTGTGCTTCATGCTCATTCTTGCCCGTCATAGGTTTATAAAGGTTTGGGGTGACATGAGTTTTTCGAATAAATAGTGAAATATATATGTTTGGTGTGTTTATTCCTTTCCTGAGAATGAGATTTAGGGTGTTTCAAAGAGGGGTGGCGTGGAGGCCACCACCCAATGAAACCTCAAATTTCGTACAGGAAGCGTAGG
>JAHIVG010000080.1 GCA_018816705.1 Nanobdellota archaeon | reverse complement strand
TGCAAAACGTTAGCGCTGACTTTCTATGAACTTGGCTATGGACCTGTCAAAGGTCTCCTCCACGTCATCTGGGAAGAAGCATGCAGGTATCTGCCCGAGCTTTATATGGTACTGCACGCAGTCGCAGCACACCCCCTTCTTCTCACAGCCTTGATAGGTGCAGTTGCAGAACTCCAGGTTGCGCTCCTTCTTGCATTCCATGACCATCACCTCAAGTATCTCACGAACCTGTTCTTGCTGTCCACGAGAATGTTCTTCGGCTCAATCTCCTTGTCGCTCAGCTCGAATCCCATGATTATCACTTCCTCACCGGGCTTTATCCTGTGCGCCGCAGCGCCGTTCATGCATATCTCTCCGGGCTCGCCGAGGATGACATAAGTGTCGAGCCTCTCGCCAGAGGTGTTGCTCACGACCAATACCTTCTCCCCTGGCCAGAACCCGGCTTTCTCAACAAGGTCCTTGTCTATCGTGATGCTCCCGACATAAGCCACGTCAGCGTCAGTCACGACAGCCTTGTGTATCTTCGAGCGAAGCACCCATCTCATAGCCTTGCATACGTTTTATGCCTTATTAAATCTTTCTAAGCCTTTGGATCACTTTTCACCATCCCCGGATGGAAACTCTTTTATATCCTCCTGGATTCGCCTTTTACATGGGGGCAGCAGATTATAAATACAGCGTCACGTTGGAGTATCATCTGAATATCACCGGCGGAAGATACACTCCTTATGATACATCAATTACAGTGGTTGCTGGCCTGCTTGGTATCTCTGATGAGACTAAAGAATTGCATAGTGGCTGTATCAGCATACAGGACAAGGATACTGAAGTCGGCATTGGCCAGAACAACAATGAGATTTATATCAGGATAAGCACCAATAATGATATGGAGGCCATGTTGAGGAAATTCTTCAAGACAACGAGACAGAGGTGCTTGGTTTGGCGAGGTTCTGACGAGACAACGATTGGCCTGGCTAAGCGGATAATCGATGAGGAGAGGTTGACCTTATAATGAGCCAGGCAGTTGAAGAAGGTCAGGAGAAGGTCTACGCCCACAGCGTCACGTTCGAGTACATCTTGGGTGTTAATCCATACCGTGACACCTCATGCACACTGGTCTCGAGTGTGCGTTATCTCGAAGACTTGCTAAGAGGGATATGTGATGGCGATGACAGCATCAGGGACAAGGACACTGAAGTGGGTTATGGACAGAACAATCGAGAGATGTATGTCAGGATCAGCACGAATAAGGACATGGAAGAGGTATTGAAGCAATTCTTTACGTATGCAAGTAAGCCTACACAGGTGTGGGATGCCTCAGACGAGGCCACCTACGATTTGGCGGAGAGAATTATAAGGGAGAAGGATAAAGATGAGCCCGAATGAAGGAGGCCGGAAGTTGTATGCCCGCAGCGTGGAGTTCGAGTATATCTTGCGCTTCTCCGCAAAAGGACCTAGGACATCAAGTACACCTTCTAACCTGGTGTCTGGGCCCCGTTCCCTCGCAGACCTGCTCAATGGGATATGTGATGGTGATGACAGCATCCGAGATGAAGATACTGAAGTGTATTACAGACAGGAAAACTATGAAGCCTATGTAATGATCCGCACGAACAAGGATATGGAAGATGTCTTGAAGCAGTTCTTCACGTATGCAAGCAAAAGGTGCAGAGTGTGGCGGGCATCAGATGAGGCCACAAGAGCTTTAGCGGAGAGGATGATAAGAGATGACTGAAGGATCTCAAAAAAGCCAAGAAGCAGGATATCACGCTCAAAGCGTCATACTTAGGTATCAAATGAGCCTGAACGGACAGGCTCGAGGAAGCGAGATCACGGCGAGTACAGTTGTCTCCGGTTTGCTCGACTTATCCAAATTCACCAAGAGACTACATGAAGGTTGCGTGAGCATCCAGGATGAAGGCACAGAAGTCTGGGACTGGTTGGATAACCATTATATCCTCATTAAAATCAGGTCAACGGACTTGGAGCAAGCCCTTCGGGAATTCTTTGAGATTGCAAGCACCGAATGCCATGAATGGTCGGCCAATGGCACAAGCAAGGCAGCCGCTGACTTGGCGCATAAGCTGATAGCTGAAGGGAAGAGATAAAAACCTTTATATACACCCTTCTCAATAAGCACTAACATGCCTGACTACTGGTTCACTCCGCGGACAAGGCCGAACTTCGGATGGATGCCGAGCTGCTGGCAGGGCATCTTCCTGTACATACTGCTGTTCTTGATAATTTTCTATCTAGGTTGGTACTTCAACCTATTGGATGCGAGCCCCAATCAGGGCTTCGCCTTCATCCTCACTCTGATCCTCTCATTGCTCTCATTCGCTTACATAGCTGACAAGAAGACCAAGGAGCCTGTCATATTCAGGCGCTCAAGCTATTGCTTTAAACTATAGGAGGTATTCATCATGCCAAAGAAGAAAGTTCCCTGGACGCTTACCCTGATAATGTCGATATTGTTCGGCCAGCTCGGCGTGGACAGGTTCCTGATGGGGCATGTCGGACTGGGGATACTCAAGCTCATAACTGCGGGCGGTTGCGGAATATGGTGGGTAATCGACATAATCCTCGTGGCCACGAAGCACCCCTTCAAGGGCATCGAATGGGAAAAGTAAAGCAAGCCCTGCTCGACATAATATCCTTCGGCAGCCCGCAGGCCATCGTCTTCAACCTGTCGGTGATATTGGTAGCCCTGGCAGCCTTGCCCACAGCTCTCATTCAGTATTCCCCCTTCAAGTGCGTGTTCAAGCATGTCATCCTGCCTCTTGTTTATAGGGGGAACTGCCCAACTGCTGGAATATTCGCCGGCTGCGAATGCCCTGCCTGCGGCCTCACAAGAGCGATGTCCCGGCTGCTGCACGGTGATATCACCGGAGCGCTGGCATACAACAGGCTGGTAGGTATAGTCTTGGTCGTGATGATTGCAGTCCTGGCGGTGAATGTCGTGAAGATGGTCCGCATGCAAAGGAAGCAGTGAATGTCCCCGAATCTCTGTCCACCCTTGCCCCCGCCCACCCCTATATAGTCCGCCTTAGTAGCAGTCTGGTCAAGGCTTTATCACCTTTAACTTCACTTCCTAGTTGTATCATATTTTCCAAAAGGTTTATATATTCAAATAATCAAGAATACACAATTAACCAAAAGGAGGGGATAATATGGTAGATTATGTGTCTATGATTCCGGGCATGACGGCTCTAGGGGCGATGTTCGGGGCTTTCTTTGCAGCATCGATCGCGATAAGCATCATCTTGTATGTTTATTTTGCCTTCGCATGGATGACCATCGGCAAGAAGATGAACTATAAGTACCCATGGCTGGCGTGGATACCTTTTGCGCAGTTCGCCATGATATACCAGCTTGGCGGCCTTCACTGGGCCTGGGTCTTTGTATGGCTATTGCCAGTATTAGGGTGGATAGCAGGATTCGTCTTGTTGATCATCGGGTTCTGGAAGATATTCAAGGCAAGGAAATACCCGGCCTGGCTGAGCCTGCTGTGTATAGGGGGAGCGATACCTGCAGTCGGGTTCATTTTCCCATTGGCCTTCTATGTCGTGTTAGGCCTAGTCGCCTGGAAGGACAGGTAATTTTTCCTTTTTTCTTTCTTTGTATCTTGTCGTAGCCCGCGCTATCTCCCTGTAATAATCCCTGTCAAAGAAGCGCAGCTCACCCGAGAACCCGAGGTCGTCGCAAGCTTTCTCAAACCTTCGGATGAACTGCCTATGATGGTCGATGTCCTTAAGCTCATCATATGTCTCCCTCAATACCTGCGGGCTGAGCTGCTGCATGTAAACCTTCCTCATCCTCTGCAGATAGCCCCTGAACTCATTCCATGATATCTCTTCGAATAGGGGCTCCTGACGCTCTTCTCCCCCTTCGTTGACTGTCCGGTACTTGTGCGGGTTCTTGAAGTGCGCCTCCATCAAGCCTTTGTCCCCGGTCTTCCTGAAGGGCTTTGCTCCTTTCTTCTTCCACCTGCTAAGCCCGATTAGATAGCACATCATGTAGCCGAGATAAAATTCGCCCTCATCTATATGAGGTGACAATTTTCTGTTATACATCTGTTCCGCTTTCCTCCTGGAGTCGAGCTTTGACATGAGCCTGAGAGTGCCTTGCGCGCGGCTTATGTCCTCCAAGTTGAAGTTCACCAGCTTGGCATTCCAGTTCTCAACGAAGATTGCAATGCCCTCACAGTATAAGTTTGAGAAGATCTGGTATATCTTGTCAACAGATTCCAGCCATAAGCCGGCCTCCACCTTGGACCTGATCCTCTCCCTTAGCGCCATCTCCCTCCTGAAATATCCCTTGTTATGCTCCTTCCTGTGCTGGAGCTCATGAGCGAGGCTCCTGATGATGTAAGCTGAATCCGTCTTGCGCGAGTAGAACCATGGAGCGAATGACCTGCCGTAAAGCAGTGGGCCCATGATCATCAGGTCGATTTTCTCATCAGTTGAAGTGGTCTCATCGAACACGAAGAGGTCCCTCTTATTCTTTGGGTCTATGGCATAGCAGTTTATGACAATCTTGCCATTATCAGGCAGGACGTGCTCAAATATGTATGCCATGC
>JAHIVG010000079.1 GCA_018816705.1 Nanobdellota archaeon | reverse complement strand
GCTGGCCAGGCGTTCTATTCCGCATCGAAGGGTGCCCTCCATGCCTTGACCAAGACCATGGCGGACGAGGTCGCCCGGGCGTACCATATGACAGAATTCACTGTCAACGCTGTCGCCCCTGGATTCGTCGAGACCCCGATGACCGCAACGGTCAAGGACGCGGATAGGGAAGCATATATCCAGCGCATCCCGCTCGGCAGGGTAGCCCAGCCCATCGAGGTCGCTGCTCCTGTGTTGTTCCTCGCTTCCCAGGGCGCGTCTTACATCACAGGCACTGTCCTCAACGTCGACGGCGGCATGATGAGGCTGGGATGACATGTACCAGACTGAGTATATTCTTAGCAGTAGTGGCCGTCGGCTACCCTATATTGAAAAGGGCGGTTTGAAGATAATCGCAAGGCCCTTAGGTGTTGATCCTCCTGACGAGGTGGAGAGGAATGCGGGTGGGGGCCATGTGAATTCCCAACTGGCTGAAGTTATCGTGACTGATGATGGGTTGAGACTTGGTCATCCAGAAATTGGTGAAGCCAATGAAGATGGATGTATTGAAATTACCATGAGCTTAAGACCTGCTGGCCTGCCAGGGTATAACATTTCATTTCCTACCAGGTTAGGTTTCGGTAAATGCATTGAAGGCCTCATGCCCGTGTTGTATGACGATGTCCTTGCGTATCTTTCAGTGGACGACATGGACGAAGATGATACTCACCTGCTTTTCATGTACTCTGCTCCATATAAGGAAGATTATAGAGGTAGCCTAGATCCAGGGATTGCCAAAGGCCCTGCGCTCGCGTGCCAGATGTATAAAGGTAACAATGGATTCAGTGAGAGGAAGAAACAATTGGCTTACCAAAAACTTGCCCGAAGCCTGAGATTGTCTGACTTGGTGACAAATACCACCTTCTTGGAGTTTGTTGAGCGTTCTCCGAGCATCATCTTCAATACTGAATTCGATGCTGACGCCTGGAAAAAGGAGCCGGGAAAGTTCCCTTTCTTTTGGTATGAAACAGGTTACCATTATGAGGACGGATCGGCTTTGGAACGGGCATTTTTTGTTAATGCTTCTCATTATGACCAGGCCATGTTTGATGTGCTGGCTAAAGCTTCGGCTTTTCCATTGGGAAGAGAGGAGTTTCTTTGGTTGGAATCGTTATTTAAGAATCATCCTGCAGAATAGAACTCAGTTTATTGGCCGTTTTCCCGTCACTTTCAGCACCTGCCTGCTGAAGCTCTCGGCATCCTTCATTATCTTCGTCTTCAAGGCGTCGAAGACAATCCCGTCATCCACTTTCCCGTACTGATGCGCAAGGATGTTCCTCATGCCCTTGGCATTCTTGACCTTTGCTGTTAGGTCCTTGTCCACTATCTTGTTCTCTAGCAAAATGTTGAATGCATCTATGTCGTCCTCGGGAATCTTCAGTCTCCTCGCCTTTATCACCAGGAAAGCTAAGTCTGTCATGGCCTCGACTATCTTCTCGAGGTATCTTTCGCATGCAGCTTTCTTCTCGATGGACGATTTATATTCAGCCAGGTCATCTGGCATTATCGAGTCGAGCTCGGATATGAATTCCTTGATTTCCTTGGCCTTGTCTTTTATCCTTTTCATGCTTCTGCTCCGAATATCCGCTCCTTTCTCAGGAAGTAGCTTTCGTCTTTTAAGTATTTTATCGTGAAGCCGAGGTTGTCGAAACCTTCCCCTTTGAAAAGCACCTTATGATTCCTCGCTATGTTCCTCTTCACCTTCTGCGGCAGTGTGCTGAATACCTGGACATCAATCATTTTCGGCAGCTCAGCCATGACTCTCATTCTGAACTCTGTAGCATCCTTTGAAGACAGGCTTTCCTTGAGGACCACGCAGATATCTATATCGGATCTGTTTGTGTAAGTCTTGTCCGCGAAAGAGCCGAAGAGCAGTATGGCCTTTATGCTGTCCTTAAGCCGGTCTTCGAGTATCACTTTGATTGTGCGTTCGATCAGCTCCGTGTTGCTCTGGTTCTTCCTCAACCTGAACTCATCCTGATATGCTGAGATCCCCTTGATGAACTCCAGCTTGGGCTTGATGTCCCTTGACAACCTATTCCTCTCGGACTGCGTCAATGGCTTGCCTTCAAGCTGCTTCAGCATTATCTCTATCTCGCGCCTGCCGAATATCCTTCTCGCATCCTTCTCTTTCAGCATCTGTGCAAACTTCATTATATTCACCATTTAAGTTATTATAACTATTATTTAGGTTATATTTAAATCTTTCGATTATAAGTGAACATGATAACAAAAACTCGCCGCTCGGAGCTACCACCGACCTCAAGGTCGGTGTATTACGCTCCTCGCATTGACAGGCGAGTTTTTGGTTTGAAAATGCTCAGAAATCGGGAGGATTTCTGGCACGCCAAAAACCTCGTTTTTGAGCGTCTCGCCCTAAAGGGCGGGGTACAACAAAATCAAAGATTTTGTGTACAAGAAATGCTACGCATTTCTTCGTATTCAATACCCCATGGAAAATCTCACAAAGGCGAGATTTTCAATAAAAATTTGAAAGAAAGGTGCGGCCGCAGGAAGGTTAGATCTATATGACCTAGACAGGATTATATCAATCTCTTTATCTCACCTATCAGGCTTATGATTCCCTTGATGACAGGCCCGGCCTCTTCCTCCTGCAGGCTTCCCAGTCCACCTTACCATCCCCCGGACAGGATGAATCCGTTTTGCATGTTGATCAAGAGATCCTGTGCGACCTCATCAGGCTGCATATACATAAATATATGGATTGACCTTTTTAATTTCCTCTCATATGTCTCAAGGCAGGCCTTTTTCTTTGTCACGCTGAAAAGGGCGAGGTCTATATCAGAATCCCCTTTTACCTCTGCCTTCGAGAACGAGCCGAACATGACGATAAGCGGGTTTACGAACTCCTGGTTTAGGTATTCGATCAGCCCCGCATCCTTCAGTCTCTGAAACCAATATAGCCTTGAGAGATGAATAAGAACCGGGCTTTCCTTGTTTGCCACATAGAGAATGTAGTTTCTTTCCTTCTCGCGCTCCAGCAACCCTTCCTTAAGCAGCCTTGCCAGCTGCTTCGACGCTGTAGGGGCAGATATCCTCCTCTCCCTCGAATATTCCCTGACACCGATCCTTCTGTAATTATCCCGAAAGAACGGTTCCAAATCGTTAAATATTTTTAACATATGTAAAGATAATTTAACACTTGTTAATAAATGTTACGGTCTGAAAAGAAATACGGCTGCCGGGACTTTCAACATGTTGTGTTTGAACCCGGATCACGACCTGGCTCCTAGTGATGGGAGGGTCGGGTCTTAGCCATTGGACCACAGCCGTTTATTCGAGGTAGAGGTCAGGGGAGATATAAGCTTTTTCCTTCTTCTTCTGGTTCACATTGACCCGTTCTTCTGCAAAATACAGCGCCTTCTTGGCCTCTTCTGGCTTTAATCCAAGGCTTATGCCGAAGCTCCCCAGGTCGCTCGGGCTTCGTATCCCCTGAGGATTCTGCGCGAACGATGCAAGGCAGATGTCCAGATTGGCCTTCCTTGCCAAATCGATATTCTGCATGATCCTTCCTAGTATCTGTGCCCTTTTCTCGCCCTTTGCTGCGAGGACCATGCTGAAGCAGATGCCATACGCTACATGCTTCTTCTTCATCAACGCTGCAATGACCTCATTCATCCCAGAATTCCGGTGATGGACGTCATCTTTCCAAGCCACAGTCTCAAACCCATACACGCAGTCCGCTTGGCCGCGCTCGATGAGCGTCCTGCTCTTGTCATCGTAGTTGACTGCCTTGAAGCCCTTGGTGATCACTCCCTGCCAGCCCATCTTTTGAGCCACTGCAGCAGCATTCTCCACTTCCTTGGTCAGGACAACGTCCAGCATGTCAACATGGATGAAATTTCTGTTTATAAATCTTCTGGGAACAATGGCCCCTACATGCAGCTTTTAAGGCACATTTTGCTAGGGCGTGAGGGGGTAAAGAGGTGGCAGCGGGTGGGGACTTGAATGCCTTATAGGGGTCAGGTGGGGATTCTGGACGGATGTGAGTGGGGGCACTGTAACAATACTCGCACAGTCACAGGTCATGTTTATCAGGAATAACCTTATAAACCCCGCAAAAACAATAGCTACCATGAAAGCTTTCGTCACAACCCACAAGGGCGCTGAAGACATCTGCATGAAAGAGCTCGGGATAAAGGATCTCGTATTCACCTGCACGCCGGAAAGGCTGATGGAGATAGCCTACACCTCACAGAGCATCACCGACGCCGGGATATTCATCGGCTGGCTTGATGACATAGAGGAAGCCGAGAGATACCTGCCAGCAGAATTCTCAGTCAAGGGTGATATGGACCTCAACGGCGAGATAGGAGAGAGACTCCTCAAGCTGGAGCCGAAGAGCAAGGTGAACCTTGATAATCCTGAGGTCCGTTTCATAATATTCCAACACAAGAAGAAAGGCCTTGGCATCAGGATTGCGGACTGTGACCTTGCTAAAAGAGATTACAAGATATTCCACCACCCGGGCTCCATAAAAGGTACCCTTGCCTACTGCCTCATCCAGCTTGCAGGCTACAGACCTGGAAAAGTCCTGATAGACCCCTTCTGCTGCTCAGGAGAGATTCCCATCGAAGCCGCCCTCATGTCCTTCCATGGCCCGAACTTCTACCGCAAGGACTCATTCTCATTCCCTGGCAAGGATTTCGACCTCATTAAGTATGATAGAGATTCAAAGGAAAAGCTCGACCTGCACGGCCATCACCAGCTCCTTGCTTTCATCAAGTCATCGCAGAAGAACGCCAAGATAGCCGGCATACAGAAGCTCGTCTCCTTCTCGAGGGGGGACATCACCTGGCTCGACACCAAGTTCAAGAAGGGCAGCGTGGACTGCATCGTGACCCACATGCCCAAGTTCACCAAGAAGCTCGCTGAAGAGCTAGTCCACCAGGCTGATTTCGTATTGAGATTGAAGGCCAGGATGACTATATCCTCAAATGATGCAGTCATATTGAAACATGCATCAGAGCGCTACAGCCTCAAGATAATTGATGAGCGGACAGTCTGGCAAGGCAAGGCAGCTCTTACTGTTGTCACTTTCGAGAAGAGGTAAAGTAATTTATAAGCCCCTCACAAAATCATCATTATGAAGCGGGTGAGGAGGTCAACCTTCTTTGAGAAAGCGATATTGATTGTCGGCTTAGGCATAGCCTTGCTCGGCTTTTTCCTATTCACCACGCATCCTGAGGTCGTGATAGAGCAGTGGCAGCTAATCATTATCGTCCTCGTCTGGCTCATGCTCCTGACTCTGATTATCCTCATGGCTATCGGCGAGGACATAAAGGAGGAGATCTCTGAGATAATAAAAGAGGAGCTGGAACAGCTGCATGTCCTCAAGGGCATCGCCCACGACCAGCTGACCGAGATCCGCCTGCTCAACGAGCTCACGATAGCAGACAAGAAGAACCTGCCGCCGGGCACCCTCCACAAGGTTGCCAGGTTCAAGAAGAGGCAGCGCGAGAGCGAGGAGATGCAGGAGAGGATTCTGGGGAAGAAATAACAAAACTTAAATAATCTCAATTTTATAGTTAAATACATAATGAAAAAAGTGCTATCTTTTTTTGTGATTGTCAGTATTCTGCTTTTATCATCTTGTGACTATTCTTCGCGGAAGAATATTGCAGGCGAGAAGGCAATTATTCATGTTAGTGAAGAGCAAGTACCTGTTGCTGAAATTAGACCAAAAAATATTTACACTGGATACAAATCATTGGAGCCTCAAATTCATGAGTATCATCTTTCCCATGATGCTCGTGGGAAGATTGACTCAATATCTTATCAAGAGTTCCGAAATAAGTATGACAGCACGATGCTCTTTGATTCAATAAATGATTACCCTGCTAGGATATATGGAATTAAGTACGCAATTTCACTTGCATCTTTGGTTCAAGAAGGGGTTTCTGAAGCAATTCTGGATTTCATCTCAGATAATTCTGATATATTCATAACCTCACCCAATATGCTAAGAGCCGTAAAGGAGGATGAGACTGGCAATTTCTGGCGTTTGAAGTTCGAGCAGGTCCATAACGGCTTGCCAGTTCATAATGGCAAGGTGATCGTCATTGTTGACAAGGAAGGCAATATAGATTACTTAGGCCAGGATATTTTCATGGATGTAAGCAGCTCCTCAACTTCACCGACCCTTAACGACAATGAAATTGAAAGAATCATCAATGAGGACAATCCAGACATTCAAGATGCAGAAATAGAAATACATAGTTTAAAGATAATGCCTATCCTGACAGTTGATGATTACGAATTCACACTGGTGCAGGAGGTAATTTTCACTACAAAAGATATAGGATTAGCATATTACATCGGTGTTGGCGACGACCGGTATAAAGGTGAAATACTGGCAAAAGACCATACATTACGACAAGCTGAAATCCCAGGAAGGATAACAGGCATGATTCTCCCAAGACACTTTTACGACGATCCTGTTGAAGAACCATTCCCATCTGAGAATCTTTGGTTGGATTCTATTAGCGGAACGACTGACATTAACGGTAACTTTGATGTTACTGTGCCTGAAAATCAGCCTTATACTCTTACAACTCACCTAACAAGCCCCTATGCTGTTGTATTGAGAGACGATGGCCAGGATAACATCAGATTTACAGGTATAGCAACTCCTGATGAGCCAAACAACATATTATGGGAAGACCCAAGCTATGATCCTTTCACTGGAGAAGGCACGCACCAAGACGAAATCAACTCATTCTATCATTTCCAGATGGCCCGGAAATATACGAACGAGGTTCTTGATTATTCAATCGATGATGACCCATACCGGATATATGTTGGATATAACAGCTACCAAGGATCTGTAGACCATAATAATAAAATTATCAGGATTGGTAATGGTAAGGATATTAGATATAATCTTGGATTATATGGTGATACTTTATACCATGAATACGCCCATGCGGTCACTCATGATATATATGGAGGGGGTCCATCTGGCCTCCCCTATTATGGTGAAAGCGGAGCTTTAGATGAAGCTTTAGCTGATTATTTTACCTGCACAATAACTGGCGAACCATATTTCCTTAATGGAATATGGAAGGATGGCCGCGATAATAATTATCTAAGGATCTTGGATAACGACATGACCTACCCCGATGACATGAGATACAATGTTCATTTGGACAGCGAGATACTGAGCGGCGCTTTCTGGGATTTGAGAACTTCAATCGGAGCCGAGACTGCAGACCAGCTCATCCATCTTGCCAGGTTCCTGGAACCTCAGACGTTTGAAGAATATTTGGTAGCGATTCTTGTTGTCGACGATAATAATCCTGATGGAAACGAGAATTTCTATGATGGAACACTCAATTCTGATTCAATATTGGAGGCATTCAACAATCATGGCATCGGACCAGGAGAGCTGGAAGCGGTCTTCTATAATTCCTTTGTTCATGATGGAGATTTTCAAGGCACGATAGGCGACAATGACGAATTCATTGATAGGGGAGAGACCGTTGACCTCGTAGTAGAGCTCAGGAGTTGGTATTACAGGGACATCAGCAATGCCCAGATCAACCTGGAATTGGATGATTCCAATCTAGCTTCCTGGATTAATATTGTTGAAGACTCAAGCCATATCGGGGATATCATTACAGGCAGCATCGTTAGCAACCAGGACAGCCCATTTAGGCTTGAAATCAGTGATGAGCTGCCAGAAAATATCGATAGTGTCACATTCCGGATCAATATTAATGGTCAAGAATCAGGAGGGGATCAATATTCTTACTCGGATACATTCGACCTTATCGTTCCCAAAGTGGTCATTGTCGACTCGTCTGGTGGAGGTGATTTCACTTCAGTTGTTGACGGCATAAGTGCGGCAAATCCGGGTGACACAGTTCTTGTAAAGCAGGGGGAATATTATGAGAACCCCGACCACCCTTATTTCGGCAATTCCATTGTCATTACAAAAAAAGGCTTGAAGATAAGGGGAGAGGATAAACGTAACACTTATGTGAAGGACCTCTGTTTCTTAATCTTCCATACATCTGACGTCGAGATTAGCAACCTTAACATCGAGATTCCTGGAGGCAAGCCTTCCATCGTCGAAAATAGTCAAAATATCGTTTTAAAGAACAATCTGTTATCAAACTGTGGGGAAGGATTCCTTTTTAATTACAATAATCATGGATGTGTAATGGAAGGTAATTATGTTTATGATTGCTCTATAAATGGGTTGACAAATGAGAACGTTGGATCTCATAATGTTCTCGAAGGCAATTATATATGGGGTGTTAAAGGCCATGGAATATTCCTTCTTGACTCTGTAGAGGACACCATAGTACAATACAACTCAATAAGCCACTCCAGGGGAGAATATTATGAAGGCGGAACGGGTATTTTAATAAGTCTAAACCACGCTCCTGAACCTACAAAAACTATCGTGAGAGGGAACTTTATTGAGAACTCGACATACGGCATAATTTCCTTCTGGTCAGATCATGTTTTAATATTTGAAAATTCGCTTTACGATGATAACAATGCCAATCAATATTTAGGATATGACGTAGCCTGGGATTATGAAGATCTCCAAGTGGGTAATTTCTATATTGATAACAACCCTTATAGCGAGGTGTACGACATTCATGATTTTTCAAGTAATCTTATGAACCAAGACAATTTCGCGCTTGAAACCCCAATCACATACCAAGTATTATTTTTCAATGAAGGCTGGAACACATTCAGTTTTAACATCATCCCAGAGGAGTCTGACATTACAACTCTTTTTCAGCCTCTTGTCGACAGTGGGGAATTAGAGATACTTAAAAACTCAAAGGGTGGCGTCTACATACCAGGAACCGTCAATAGTCTTGGTGAAGTAAATATCAACGATGTCTATTCTGTTCATGTAACCCAGGACACAAAACTGCTTGTGAAAGGCGGTCTTCTTGATCCTCATCAACCCCTAATCTTAAACCAAGGCTGGAATCCTTTACCATATTACCCGAGATATGGCATGATGGCATCTGAAGCTTTTTCAGAGATCCTTGATAAGGTAGGCGTAGTCGTTGAACTTGACACAGAAAACATTGAGTTGCATGAATATAATCCCGAGGACCCAGAAACAGATTTCATTATGCTGCCTGGTTACGGCTACAAAATCTACCTCACTGAAGATGTGGAGTACAGCTTTCCTCTTGAATGTGAAGACTTGATGCACGGCCAATGTGCTGATGAAGCACCAGATTATTGTAAAAATGGCCAAATAATTGATTATTGCCAAGAATGCGGCTGCCCATCAAACAGATGCTGCATGGCATCTGGTATATGCGGAAAGTGCGGCTCTGGAAGCTCCAGCCCGATATTCAGAAAGCCTCCCACTGTGATGCAATAAAGCCATTCAAAAGCCAAACCTTTATAAACCCCATTTAAATACTCCTTCTCGTGGGGGTGCATGCAACTGCCGGTAACCGGGCTGAGAAGCCTGGTAGCTGAGGAAAGTCCATCCACCGCGAAAGGCCACCCTACGGGTCCTCGAAAGGGGAGGCAACCGCACAGAAACGAACGCTTCTGGGCCAAGGATGACGCTCCAGCACACCTAGGCGACTGGGCTGCGCAGCAGACGTTCCCCAGATGGCGGTGAAACGGCGAGCCCTGGCCGGTGCAAGCTTTAAGCGCTTAGTCGAATGTTGCAGAATACAGAAGATGGCTTATGCACTCCCCACAACTTTTATAAATAAAACATCATTCACCTGAACCATGGCAAAACCAGACAAGATCCAGATGCCGAGCGGCATGGGAGGCCTAGTCCGCTACTTTGACGATTACAAATCAAAGATTAAGTTCCAGCCCCAGCACATCATAATCCTCATCGTCGTTGTCATCATCCTCATTCTCATCCTCCATCAGTACGGTGCGGGGTGGATCGGCTTATGATCCCCGGCATGAACCCGAGGAAGATGCAGCAGGCCATGAAGCGCATGGGCATCCAGCAGCAGGATGTCGAGGCCACCGAAGTCATCATCCGCACACCTGATAAGGAGATCTACTTTGACTCCCCCCAGGTCGCCAAGGTGAACATGATGGGACAGGAGACCTTCCAGATCATAGGCACTCCGATCGAGCGGTCTTTTGACACCACTCCGAACATAAGCGATGACGACATCGCTACGGTCGCTGAACAAGCGAATTGCTCAAAGGAAGAGGCAGAGCAGGCCATCACGGACGCCAACGGAGACCTCGCAGAGGCCATTCTCAAGCTTCAGGGCTAGTTCTTACATAGGTATAAATTATCTTGACTTAGACCGCTTGTTCTGCTATTGCCTCAAGACATCCTCCAAAGCAATAAGCATGGAGGTGGGTGGGCCTTGGGAGGAAGCTGAAGGGGGAAAACTAGCGCCTCAACATGCAAGCTTCAAAGGCAGACTACTTGAGGGAGGGCGGGGGATTGGGTGGACAGGGTGTGGGGGACATGTAGCAAATTGACTTCACCCGCCCGAAATCGGCCAAAACTTTATAAACCTCGATTCCTTAATGCCTCCGGGATGGAGGACTTCCAGAGATACCGTGATGAAGCAGAGAAAGCACTCTTTATCGCAGACCACATGCTGACCGTGACTTACCCCTTGGTCCAGGACACCAAGATACTTTTGTCGGTCTTGCTGAACATACACAAAGGGCTGAAATTGGCAGTCATGTCCATACTCAGCCATGAGCTCATTTTCAAGCGCATACCGGCCTATCCGCAGGACTTCGGCTCCCAGCTCGAGCTATTCGAGGCCAGGGCGACGAGGCGTTACGACATAACCCCGGAGTACATCCAGCTCATAAGGAAGATAAATGATGTTGTGGAGATGCATAAGACCTCGCCTATGGAATTCACGCGGAAGGACAAGTTCGTGATATGCTCTGACAACTACAGGCTGAGTTCGATCTCCAAGGACCAGCTGAAGGACCACCTCTCCAAAGCAAAGCTATTTATAGGCGAAATGAAACATATTGTAGGCAAGCATGAGCGAATATTTAGATGATGCAAAAGAGGACTTCAAGCGGATCGACCACTTGATCTACGTTACCTTGAAATATTCACGCACTGTGGACATCTTCCCCAACATATTCGGCCGCATGATATCTTTCTATGACCACCTCATCGAGGGCTTCCTCCAGAAGCTGAAGGAACAGGGCAAGATATTCGAGATTCCTCCCGCCCCCATGCTGCGCTGCGAGCTGCTCAAGAATTCCTTCAAGGACGATCTTGAGATGTTCAAGCACCTTGACCTTTATATCCTGCTGAGGAAGCTGAGCAAGTCCACCTACACCAGGAGCAACGAGTTCAGGCGGCATGTGACCATGACCGCCACCCTTGATGACGGCCAGATCGTCAAGGTGGACATAGACCTCATCCATGGGTATTACACCATGCTTAAGGAATTCCTCACACATGTGGAGTCGATACTCGATGACTAAGTTCCTTGTCATCACTTCCGGCAAGGGCGGCACGGGCAAGACCACCATAGCCTTGAACCTGGGAACAGCGCTCACCCTCATGGGCCGCGAAGTGATCGTGGTTGACGGGAGCTTCTCTGGGCCGCATATCGGCCTCCACCTCGGGGCACCTTCACCAAAGCATCACCTGCACCATGTCCTGCAGGGCAAGAAGAGGATCAACGAAGTCGTGTTCCTGCACCAGTCCGGGCTGAAGATCATCCCTGCCAGCATCTCCATGAAGGACATCGAGGAAGTGGACCTTTCCGGCTTTGAACGCCTCAAGCCTGAGATGATGGGCATGGGCGAGGTCATCATCTTCGATTCCAGCCCCGGCTTCGGCAAGGAAGCCTTGACTGTCCTGAAGAGCGCTGACGAGATAATCGTTGTCACGAACCCTGACCTCGCTGCGGTCACCGACGCCTTGAGGATAGTCAAGTACGCCCGAGGGCGTGGCATACGGATCTTAGGGGTGGTAGTGAACAAGGTGAGGGATGAAGAATCCGAGATGGCTGTGAAGAACATCGAGACCCTGCTTGAGGCGAAGGTCATCGCTGTTATCCCGGATGACCCCAATGTGAGGAAGGCGCTGCACATCAAGCATCCCGTGGTCTACTCGCATCCGAGCAGCAAGGCCTCTATCGCGATCAAGAAGCTTGCCAAGGACCTGATAGGCGAGCCCAGGGACGAGAGGCAGATCTTTAAAGGTATACTGAAACGTTTTGGTATGGATGAAAAGGCTTCATGATAAGGGTTGGACCCAGAAAGAGATTGATCACACCGAGAAGATAATCTCCAAGTACAAGAAAAAGCACCGCAGCCAGGAGATAACCTGGTTTTGGCTGACTTTCTTTATCCTCGCCGTGTTCATCCTCTTGATCTCCGTATTCTTCTTGCCGGTCATGCTCATAACCCCACCCCTCCTTGTCTCTATTGTGATGCTGTTCGTCGGTCTGGTGTTCGGCTTCGTCTTCGAGCATGTAGTGTTCGGCATGCAGCACCTCAGCCGGAGGCATCATGCTATCGCCCTTATCGTGCTTCCTCTGTTGGCTGTGGTGAAGCTCTCGCTCGTCGGCGTGCTTTCCAACTGGCTTAGGCAGTTCCTCCCTTTCGTCCAGCCACAGAATGCCCTGATCCCCGCCATGCTCTTCGTGGTGGGCTTCCTCCTGCCTTACATGGTCAGGTATTGGTTTGAGAATTAATTAAATAATTTCTTAGTTAGGTAACAACATTACTGGCAGCGCGACGGCCAAATTGTACCAATTTGTCCTACTCGGCACCCCGGATGGGCATCCCCCGCCTCGCCGCGCGCCAATGTTGTTACCGAGTTCCGAAAATCCAGCCAAGGCCGGATGAGGCAAGGCGTAGCCGAAGCCGAATAGGACTCTTCCGCAGGAAGAGGCCGTCCGTGCCATGGGTGGCTGGATTTTCAGTATTATAACAATTTTCTTACTTCTGTTTTGGTAACCTTTATAAGCAGAAAGCCAATACTTTCCCTTGTGGCGGCAATGGTGTAATGGTTAGCATGGGAGCCTGTGGCGGCATGTTGCTGCAGTGAGCTCCAGGACCGAGTTCAATTCTCGGTTGCTGCCTATCTTTCAATATAAATTGGGTTTAATAAAATGAAAATCCTCGCATCGGGAGACCTGCACGGCGACCGCGGCCTTGCGAAGAAGCTGGCTGAGAGGGCCAAGAAGGAGAATGTAGACCTGGTCATCCTCACTGGAGACATCGTCGAATCAGATGAGAACCCTCAAGGCATAATAGGCCCTTTCGTCAAGCTCGGCAAGAAAGTGGTCATAATACCCGGCAACCATGAGACCTTTGCCACGACAGATTTCCTCGCAGAGGTCTACGGCGCTACAAACCTGCACGGCTACTCGATAAGGTACAAGGACATCGGCTTCTTCGGTGCAGGCGGAGCCAACATCGGCCTGTTCCAATTGTCAGAGGAGGAGCTTTTCAAGGTGCTCCAGGATGGCTACAAGCATCTCAAGGGCGTGAAGAAGAAGATCATGGTCACGCATGTACATCCTTCTGACAGCACCATGGAGAAGTTCTCGACATTCATCCCCGGCAGCAAGGGGATAAGGAAGGCCATCGACACCTTCAAGCCGGACATCCTGCTCTGCTCTCACGTGCATGAGGCTGAAGGATTAGAGGAAAAGATCGGCAAGACCAGGGTCATCAACGTCGGCAAGCAGGGGAAGATAATCAATTTATAATAATCCCGAGAATCCTATTATGAAAGCTAATGCGCCGAGCATCATAATAATTATAGAAATAATGATAATTGGTAAAACGAATGCCAAAATAGCCATTCCTCGGGATAATCCGTAAATCCGTTCGATAAGGAATACGCTGACAATAATCATCCAGAGAGATGCGATAAAACCAATATATTTTCCAATATAGGGGATTATCCCAAACCAATATATGACAGAACAATTGGTATATGCACGGAATAAGAATATCCATCTACCTTTCCCTTTAAGCAATCCCGCAAATACATGGTTCAGCGACACGCCAATTAAGTAAGTTAATAGATGGGTGATTATTACTGCAGCGAATATTGGACCATTATAATAAATACTTCCTGCCCCGATGATAGAAAATATTGAGGCCAGAATCATTGTTACTATACCAGTCCCTGTCGCTGTGCTATCAGCTATTAAATTTTTTACTGCCTGCTTACGTAATTTGATAATGTCGAAGGATAATTTAAGAATTGACAGATAAGAGGTTCTTGTCTTCATAACTATGATTTTAAGGCTATTGGTTTATAATATTTTCGTTAGCCCTTCAACACCGCTAACGGAACTACTCTCGCCACCATCTTTCCTATGCCTAATGCGTCAGACACGCGGACGACCTCGTCCACGTCCTTGTAGAACTGGGGTGCTTCCTCTGCCAGGCCTTTGGATGAGTGCCCCCACACTTCTATGCCTTTCTGTTTGAGCTCTTTCTTGACCTGCTCGCCCCTTACTGTCCGAAGAGCCTCAGAACGGGACGCGACCCGCCCGGCTCCGTGTGCAGTCGACCCGAAAGATATCTCTTCGGCTTTCTTCGTGCCCACCAATAAATATGATGCAGTGCCCATGCTGCCTGGGATTATGACTGGCTGTCCCAGATCCCGATAGTCTTCGGGCACCTCTTCCTTTCCCGGGCCGAATGATCTTGTGGCTCCCTTGCGGTGCACGCAGAGCTTCTTCTTTTCGCCATCAATCATGTGCTGTTCCATCTTGGCGATGTTGTGGCAGACCTCATACACTGTGTCCATGTTCTCGTTGCTGCCGAAGACCTTGTCGAAGCACTGTCTTACCCAGTGGGTTATCATCTGCTTGTTGGCGAAGCCGAAGTTCGCTGCAGCAGACATGGCGTGATAGTAGTCCTGGCCAAGCTCTGAGCTTATCGGGGCGTTGATTAGCTCCCTGTCAGGAAGATGGGAGATACCGAACTTGTTCTCCATGGCCCTGATGTAGTCTGATGCCACCTGGTGGCCCAACCCCCTAGAACCGCAGTGTATCATGACCATGACCTGTCCTGGCTTGGTGATACCGAACCTCTCTGCTACCTCTGGCATGAATATCTTGTCGACTTTCTGCATCTCGAGGAAGTGGTTTCCGGCTCCGAGCGTGCCTATTTGGGGCATGCCTCGTTTCTTGGCAAGGTCGGAGACCTTGTCCGGTCTGCCTTGCATGCTTCCTCCTTCTTCGATGTGCTTCAGGTCCTTTACTGTTCCATAGCCTTTCTTCACTGCCCACTTGGCCCCGGTCGAGAGCACTTCGTCCAGTTCTTCCCTTGACAGCCTCATCTTGGAGCTCCGCCCGACTCCTGCCGGCACCTCTTTTGATAGCTCCTCCAGCAGCTGTTTCCTCTTGGATGAGATGTCATCCTCCATCATGTCTGTCCTCAAGAGCCGTACAGAGCAGTTTATGTCGTAGCCGACTCCGCCAGGTGAGATTATGCCTTCATCCATGTCGAATGCGGCTACCCCGCCGATGCTGAATCCGTATCCTTGGTGCGCGTCCGGCATGGCCAATGAGAATTTCTGGATGCCTGGCAGTGCCGCAACATTCTTGACCTGCAGCAAGGACTTGTCTGCCTTTATCTTCTCCATGAGTATGTCTGATGCGAATATCCGTGCTGGGACTCTCATCTTGCCTTCTCTGGGGATCTCCCATACATTCTCTGAGATCATTTTCATATGTCAATCACCACCTGAACCATCCATCCGTCATCATGGGTTATCTCCATGTCATGATACGTTATTGCCTTCGCGTCTCCTGTGAGCTTGTAGTTCTCGGCCGAGTCTCCTTTGACCTTGGCCTTGAGCTTATTGCCGTCTATCTTGAGCTCTTCTATTGTTGAGAGCAGGAAACCTTCCGTGTCCAGCAGGATGAGGAACTGTTCAAGCCAGCTGTACAGCAGCTGCTTCTCATCCATCCCTTCCACTTCTATGGTCTTCTCCTGCACTGCTTTGATATCTTCTTCTATGATAAACTCTGTCAGGGCGAGGGCTGCGTTCTTGAAAGCCTCTTCCTTACTGCTTCCGTAGGCTTGGAACTTGATGTCCGCAGTGTGGTCGAAAAACTTGAATTTCATGCAAGAAGTGGATGGGGGTTGCTTTATAAGTCTTGCGGCAAAAAAATAAGGTTATCTTCAGCCATATTGACCTCAATATTGTACTATCTCGACGTCCGGTGCTTCCTCGTCCTTGTCTGACCTGACCTCGGGTGGCTTTTCATCATCTTCCTCTATCTGGTTGCCGAACAGGTCCCTGGCTGCGGCCATGCCGGCCATCTCAGTGATGCCTTCGCTGTCATCCTGGCTGTCATCTTCGCTGATGGTGGATCTCTCCGCGCTCGACATGTCTCTCAGCCTATGTAAGAATCCGATGAGTTCCGATATCTCCTCTTTCGTGTCTTTTTTCGTGTCGACTTCTATCCTCATGCCACCTCATCAGATTCGTGTGTTTAAATATCTTTTGCTCCAGCGGACTCTGATGAAATAGCCTCCTCCAGGTCGCGCCCAACTGATGTCGGGTCTTTTTTCCTCCGCCCCGCGCGCTAAGACGGAGTCTTGCGCACAAGTGAGCTTCGCTCACTCTGTGTGCCGAGGCGGGGAAAAAAGAGTGAGGGCAGCGACCTGTAAAGGAACGAAAAAGGATATTGTTTGGATTAAATTTCTAAGGCAACTTACATGGGGGTGGGGGAAGTGGTGGTGAAGCGAAACGGGGCCAAAGTACCAGTTTTAGAGAGTGGGGGTCTGGATGGTCAACGAGGGGACATGTATAATAGAAATGATAAGCGACCGGTTCATCTCACCCAGCTGTACAGCCGGACTATCTTAGGGTCGTAGGACGTGCCGTTGCCTGATATGTACAGGGTCTCCACATCCACCCGCTTGTCGGGCAGCCCTGCCGGCGCTTGGGATGCATCGGAAGTGATGTTGATGATGTGGTCCCTTGCCGGCCCCATCAGCGGGGAGATGAGCTCAGATATGCAGGTCGTGTTCTCGTTGGCTGCGCACAGCCTGAAGCCGTCGTCATGCAACATGTTCCCGAGGATGGGTGTAATATCCCTCCTTGTCTCTGCCGGGGTGTTGGCCTGGATTATGTAGAACAGCACCATGAAGCTTATGCCTCCTGCTATGAAGGCTTCGAGTGTCCTGATGAACCCTTTCTTCATCTACCACACCCTTATGACCAGCTGCGTGCTGTTGGTCCTTGCGTACTCGTCCACGATCAGCAATGGTTTTGTGATTGCGTGTATGTCCACCTTCGGCGGAGTGACGATGGAATGATCGACGGAGGTGTGGCTTGAGTTCCTTACCGAGAACGAGAAATCCCTCTCTGTGGGGACTGACCAGCGCTGCTTCAGGGTCCAATGGTCTGTGTTGTTCAGGCCGATCAGGTTGCTCCATTTGGCGCCGGTTATGGTCTCCGCAGCCCCGAGGATGGCTGTGTGATTGTACAGCCCCGCTTTCATATGGGTGTAATCCCCCTCGTGCAGCACTATACGCATCTCTGTGACGTTGAACATGCTTATGTTCATCCTCAGCGTCGAGCTGTTGTGGGCGCACAGCGACATGTTGACTGACCTGTCGAAGAGGAACTGCAGGCCGGTCTCTGAATAGATGTCTATGGTGTTTGCAGAATAATTGGTGCATGTCTGGCTTGTGTAGTTCAGCCTGCCCGCGTACAGGTTGTTGGTGTAGTAGTTGGTATAGTCTGATAAGGCCGTTGTCATTGTCATCTCAATCGGGGTCCCGTAATGGAAGCTCATCCAGAGTTCGCTCCTCTGTTGGTAGATGTAGCTGCTTATGTTGAAGCCCTGCTGGACCAGCTTGTACTTGGCGTATATCTTGGTGAAGTTCGTCTCCGTGGTCGTGCGGGGCAACTCGACGTCGTTGATGTATATGTTGAAGGACAGCAGCTTCGTCCCGTTGTATTCCAGCCTCGACACCAGTGAGCTGTTGAATATGGCTCTGAGCTTTGTCGGCGGGGCTGTGGCCGATGTGGAATCGGCTATCACCCATGGCACCGGATCCGGGACAGCATAAGAGGTGTTGCTGTTGTACAGCCAGTAGGTCCTGCCTGGCGAGATGTTGCCCATGAATACGAGCTCGCCCTCGTCGATGGCTATGTATGTGGAAGGCCAGAACGATACCTGGGTCCAGTTCTTCGTGCTGACTCGGATGGGCACGTAGTCCTCGGTGCTGTTTGTCTGTATGATGAGCGGGGCCCGCTGCACCTCCCATAGCACTTCCTCGTCGATGCCCTCCTCGACCAAGGACATGAGCGTGTTTATGTCCTTCATCGGCTTGAGGACAGGCTGCACCATGATGAAGAACCAGATCAGGTATAGCAGGAAGATGAACATGCTCATCGCCCAGTCCACCTGGTGCGCCCCTTTTTTCATAGCTGTCCTTCCGCACTATGTCATTATAAATCTTCCCATCATCTTTATATAATGCTCTTTGTATCCGGCTTCCATGACAGGCATCGTCGATAAGGCACACAAGGTCTTCCTTGAGAATTTCCCAGCTACGACCTGGTTCGAGCGCGCGTTGTTCTTCTCCTGGTACTGCGGCACTGCAGATTGCAAGTACTGTTATATGAGCACGCAGAAGGGCAAGGCGAAGCCGACTGCGAGGAGATCGCTCTCTTCGCTGCTCGCCGAAGTCCTGCTCTGCAAGAAGCTGGGCTGGAGGATAGGTTTCCTCTCAGGCGGTAAGGATGCCTACACCCAGACAGATTTTGTCAAGCTTGTCAAGGCCCTTTCCGAAGCTGCCCAGGAGAGGCTATGGATAAACGCGGGGCCGCTGCCGAAGATTCTCATTGAAGATCTCAGGCCTTATGCGAAGGGCGTCGTCGCCTCGATAGAGACCGTCAACCCGAAGGTCCACGCTGATGTCTGCCCCAGCAAACCGGTCGAGCCATTCCTAAAGATATTCGACCAGGCAGAGGGGCTGCAGAAGGGCATGACAATCATCCTCGGCCTCGGCGAGACCATGGATGATTTCCCGCTCCTGAAGAGCTTCATCAAGGAGCATGATATCTCGAAGATCCACATCTACGGACTGAACCCGCAGAAAGGCACTGTATTTGAGCATGTACTACCTCCTCTGGCTGAGTATCAGGCTGAGTGGATTGCCAGGACAAGGATCGCCTTCCCTAAGATAGACATCCAAGCGGGCATATGGGCTGACAGGGTGGATGCCATATCGCTCTTCTTCATGGCCGGCGCGAACTCGATCAGCAAGTTCCCTGCGATAAGGCTCTTCGGAGGAAAGGAAGCCCAGACTATAGAAGAGCAGGCGAATCTTGCTGGAAGAGAATTTCTTGGATCAATGACAAGGCTCCCTGGCAATATCTCCCTTGACCTTATACCAGACATATTGAAAGAAGACGTCAAGGTCCGGCTCGACAGGTATCTGGCCAGGATGAAAAAAAGGACATGATTGGCTTCAGCCCTATTGCCTCTGCACAAATTTCTACTAAGGCAACCTTCTACAGGGTGGGGGCAGCGCAATAGCAGAAAGATGGGGGTTAAGTCAAAATACTGGGAGAATCCCTGGCTTTCTTAACCGCCCGAAAACAAAAGATTTATATACATTATCACTCTCCAATGCTCCATAAATTCAATGGGGTGAAAAAATGGGTTGTAAGTCTCCGGTTTGGTTCGGAATCATAGTACTAATATTCGGGCTGTTCTACATTCTGAAAGACCTCGGCTATTGGGAGTTCTTCAGAATCAACATGTGGAGCGTGGTCCTTATGCTGTTCGGTGTCTACATGCTGAGCAGCGTCGGAAGAAAATAGTGCATTATTTTTTCTTTTTCATCATGAAATGCTTCCTTGTGATAGGGATGAAGATTTCCTCTTTCTTCTCTTTCCTGCCGATCTTCTTGAGGCCTTTCAATGTGAGATTCTCGACCCTCCTGCCGACCATGCTTGTCGTGTCGAACAGCCTCCTTTCCAGGACGACATAATGGTTCTTCATATAATGGCTTGCCAGTATGGAAAGCGCATACAGCATTATGCCCACCCCCACCAGGGCGTATCCCATGGTGAACATCTTTGACTTGTCGTTCGTGGGGTGGAGGTCTCCGTAGCCGATGGTTGTCATTGTGGTGATTGAGAAATAGGCCGAGTCCACGTAGCTCCAGCCTTCGAGGTGATGGTATGCGTATGATCCGGTGATGACCAGAAGCATGATTGCGCTCAATACCCCTATGATGCCGATTTTTGCCTCCATGCCTTCAATCCTGCCCCTGGATATTTTTATATGTTTGCATTTAAAGGATTGTCATTCATACCTCAGTGCATCAGCCACGTTCTGCTTCGACGCCTGCAGCGCGGGCAGGAACCCTGCGAGGGCGCCAACGAAGAATGCGAAGGCTAAGCAGCCCGCTATCAGGTACCAGGGGAATATCGGGGTGAGAAGGGGGTAGCCTGCAGAAGAGGCTATCAGCCCCCCCAAGCTGGCGATGGCCCAGCCGAACAGTATACCCGCGGCGCCGCCGAGCATGCCGAGGAAGCCTGATTCGAATACAAATATGGTGAAGATGTCCCCGTTCTTCGCCCCTACCGCCTTCAGTATGCCTATCTCTTTTGTCCTCTCAATCACGGCGGTGTACATCACGTTCATGATGTTGACGAAAGCCACTATTAGCGAGATGAGAGCGATCACATACAGTATTGTGTTGAGTATGCCAATGATGTTGCTGAAGGTGGCGAGGGCGTCCGCAAAGGTCTGGACGTAGAAGTCCTCCTTGCCCTCCTCCTGGCCCTTGTACTTCCTGAGCTTCTCCTGGATCTTGTCGGCCAGGGCCTCGGGATCCTCGTTCTTGTCCGCCCTGATCAGGCCCCATCCGTACTTGCCCGTGATGTCGTCGAATATGGACTCCATGCCTTCGAGAGTCATGTAGATGTTGGAGTCGTCCTGCGCGTTGCCGACCTGGCCGTAGAAGCCGATCACCTCTAACTTCTCACCGTTTATCTCTATCTTGTCGCCGATGCTTATCTCCTTCTTGAAGTACTTGTTCTCGAACTGGTAGTTGTAGCCCAGCAGCACCTTCTTCACGTCGCCCTTCTTGAGCTGGCGCCCTTTCTCGATATCCACCGTCAGGGCCTCTTCCACCAGTTTTGTGTCTGCCGGGTCATATCCCATGGCGAAGGCGTACTTGGTCTCTTTCCCCTGTGTGATCTCGGCCACCTTCACATAGAAGGCTGCTACATCAGAGACCCCCTTGATCTTCCGCACGAAATTGATGTCCCCTTCTGAGAGGTAGAAACTCTCGTCCGTGCCTGGGGCTCCGGCGCCCTTGGCCTGTATGAAGAGCTTGTCTATGCCCATGTCCTCTGCCAGGACGTCCATGTAGTTCTTTATGCCCAGGCCGAAGCTCACTAAGGCGAAAATCGCCATCACACCTATGAGTATGGACAGGACCGTGAGCGAGCTCCTCATCTTCCTGTGGAGGATGTTCTTCAGCGCCCATGTAATTGTGGCCCCTTTCATTTTGCGAACCTCAACGCATCCACTGGCTGCATCTTCGATGCCGCGTAGGCAGGCAGCAGGCCTGCCACCATTCCGATGATGAAAGAGAAGAACAGCGCCCCTAACACCAAGCCTGGCCCGACGCTTGCTTGGAATATCCCAGCTCCCAGCGCCCTCCTCATGAAGAAGGCCCCTCCGTAGGCCAGGCCTGCGCCGATTGCAATGCCCACTATGCCGCCCACCATGCCGAGCATGCCTGACTCTATCGCGAATATGGCAAATATCATGGAGTTCTTCGCGCCTATCGCTTTCTGTATGCCTATCTCCTTCGTCCTCTCGAGCACGGCGGTGTACATCGTGTTGGATATGCCTATGCCGCCGACGATCAGAGATATGCCCGCTATTATGTAGACGAACAGCTGGACCGCGAACAGCGCTGAGTTCAGGGCTTCCAGCGTCTGCTGTGGGCTCTGCACCTCGAAGTCCTCCTCCCCCACCTTCACCTTGCGCTCGCGCCGGAGGAGCTTCTCGATGTCCTCCTTCACCTGGTCGATGCGGTCAGGGTCCCTCACCTTGACCCCGATGATGTTGACCTCACCTGTGTCGCCGAAATCCTGCAGCAGGGGCTCTTCGTTGATGAATACCCCTCCATCTATCAGGAAGCTCCCTTTCTTCTCGAGTATCCCCACGACTTCGTACTTGATGCCGCTTATGAGGACCCTGTCGCCGGCCCTGATCGGCTTCCCGAACATGGCTTCCTCATTGAAATCCTTGCCGAGAAGGACTTTCCTACCATCACCGTCCTTCAACAGCCTTCCCTGTTCCGCCTTCAGGTTGAGCATCGTCTCCATCAGCTTCCTGTTTTCGCCTGAGGACACTGACATGGCCCAGCCTATCTGCTGCTTGTCGTTGAATTCCATGGTGCCTGTCCTGATGTACCTGTTGATGGCCGCCTCCACCCCAGGTATCTTTTGTATCTTCGCTGCCAGGTCGTCCGTGAGGGGGTTTGTGACAGCCGTGCCCGGCGGCCCCGCATATCCGAGGCCCTTGGCCTGCACGCTGAGCACGTCGCTGCCGAGGAAGCCGAACTGTGATATTATGGCCAGCCGTAGCCCTTCCCCTAGGCCTATCAGTGACACTACGGCCGCTATCCCTATGAATATGCCTATCATGGTAAGCCATGAGCGCAGCTTGCGCTGCCTCAGCCCGTGAAGAGAAAAAGAAAAATAGTCAAGGATCATGATTTCTTTCTGCGCCTGATGAGCAAGTAGATCACGATACCTATCACCACGACCACTATCACTATGATCAGGCCTGCTCCGTTGCTCTTCTCCTGCAGTCCGAGGTCCTTCATCTCCTCGTCGCTGTACAGGCTTATCTCTATGTCCTTGCTCATCTCGTACTGCTGGTTGTTCCCGTCGTTGAAGGTCAGTGACAACGGTACTGTGATCTTCTCTGCACCTTGCTTGACGTAGAGGTCTAGCTCGAGGGTCTCATAATCATCCGAGTCTATGTTGCCGATGTATACCTCCCCGGCCGAGAGTAGTGCATAATCCTCGCCGTCTTCCACCTTGATATCGAGGAACTTGACCTCGTGCAGGCCCTTGTTGATGAACTTCACGACTGCAGTGCCTCTCTTGCCCGGCGCGAGCTCGTCAGAGTCGTCGAGATGCACGACAATCTGGGGTACGCCCTTGATGATCAGGCTGGTGTAGTAGTTCCGGGTGTAGTTCCTGCCGAAGTCATCTGAGTATGTGAGGGTTATTGGGAGCTTGTAAACACCAGGGTCGGCGTCAGGGTCTGCCAGGAACTGGAACGTTATCTCGGATTCCTTTCCCGGGAGCAGATCTCTGAGTATCTTTTCGTTGGTCGAGTCTAGGGGTGTTATCGGCATCTCCTCGTATGTCACCGATGTCGCCGTTGTCAGCCTCCTCTTGATGTCCAGGGTGATCTTGAGGTTCCTTAACATGACGTCTGCCATGTTGTTCAGCTTGAAGGAGATTGTCGCCATCCTTCCGGGCTCCACGCTCTGCGGAATCATCTTGACGTCCTCTATCGAGAGTATCGGGTCGCGGCTCCTCACGCTCAGCTCATATTCGTCGAAGTCTGTCCAGCTGCTTCCGTCTATCCTGTAGCGGAGCTTTACCTGGTTGGTGCCGTGCACCGCGTTCGCGTCCACTCTTAGCCTGAACTTGACGATCACTCCGTACTCGTCTATCTGCCTGGCCAGCAGCGTCCCTATGGACTTTATGGAATCATCCCCCCGCTCGATGGTGAAAGGGTATTGGGGGACGAGCTCGACCTCTATATTACGCGCTTCGCTCAGTCCCTGGTTGTTCACTCTCCACCTGACATCCACGTACCGGTTCGGTTCCACCGGGTCAGGGTCCTGGTTCAGCAAGACTGCTTCCAGGTCGTTGTCAAGTGCGTCTGCCAGCACTATTGGTATCATCAAGATTGCCATAATTCCGATCATCCATGTTGTCTTCATATTATCCACCTCGCTTCGTGATCTTGCCATCCATGAGATATTCGACCCTCTGCGCCCTCTTCGCGAGGCCTGGGTCGTGGGTGACCATGACTATTGTCTTATTCTCTTCCTTATGGAGCTTTTTCAGGAAGTCCAACACGTTCTGCCCTGTGGCTGAGTCAAGGTTGCCTGTCGGCTCGTCTGCGAGCACGACTTCCGGGTCATTCACCAATGACCTCGCTATCGCGACCCTCTGCTGCTGGCCGCCGCTGAGCTCTGTGGGCTTGTGGTTCATCCTATCCCCCAGCTCGACCAGGGTGAGCAGCTCTTCTGCCCGCTTCTGCCTCACTGCCTTGCTTGTGCCCTGGAATATCATGGGCAGCATGACGTTCTCCTTGGCTGAGAGCGTGTTTATCAGGTTGAACTGCTGGAATATGAAGCCTATCTTCTTCCCCCTTATCTGGGCGAGCTTGCTCTCGCCGTACTCGGATATGTTCTTGCCCTCCAGGCTGACGGTGCCCTTGGTGGGTATGTCCAGGACGCCGATCATGTTCATTGCTGTAGACTTGCCGGAGCCGCTTGGCCCCATGACCGCGAGGAACTCCCCTTTGAAGACCTGGAGGCTGAGCCCACATAGGGCGTTGACCTTGACCGCTCCCATGGTGTAGGTCTTCCAGACATTCCGCAGCTCGATTACTGGGCCTTTCATGATAGGTTCTCCAGATAGTCCATCATCTTCTCCATCATCTTCTCGATCTTGGTGACCTGCCGGTAATAGTCGTTGATTATGGCCATCTTCGCCTTCTCCTTAGGGCCCATCTTCGCGTTCCTGTATTTCCCTATGATGCGGGGCAGGACCTCTTTCATGGGCCCTATGCATGACTGCCTGCTCTTCTCCAGTTTCCCTTTCAGCACCCTCGCTATGTCCTTGTGCATGTAATAATACACCTTCTTGGTGCCCGGGTGTTTCCTGCGCTGTATCTGCCCCACGCTCTCCAGGAAGCGCAGCTTGTTCGAGACAGAGGCCAGGCAGTAGCCGGTCTTCTTCGCCAAATCCTCCATGGAGACCTCTTCCGGCTCCATGTATAGTATGGCTACCAGTTTCGCGCTCAATGAGTCCATGCCGAAGCCCCTGAACACACCTACGAAGAAGTCGATGAATTCCTTTTCGAATGCCTGCATCTTTACCATCTTCACAATTTTTACAATTTTATAAATTTAGTGAATTTTGAAGTATTTAAATGTTTCGAAAATGTTCCATTTTCGGGACATTTAAACCCAAAAACCGCAGGTTTTCGCTGTTTAAATGTTTCGATTTCTTCAAGAAATCGAAGCTACGGATGAAATGAGTATGTTTCGGTTTTTCAGGCTTAGTAAAAAGTCGATAATGGAAATTTCTTTTTGATCCTTTCCATTACTAAGGTCTATGTTAGATTAGACAGATAACTATCTGTTCTTATGGTAAAGGATCAAAAAGAACCAGACTTTCTACTAAGCCGGTTTTTCTTGCCGGCCAAGTGATGAAGGCTCGACACGACTGCCTCAACTTGTCGGCCTCAGAGGCGGACTGTATGGGGGTGGGGGCTCGGGAGGACAGTAAAAGGGGCCATATACACTTGAAGAGTATTGTGCGGGCCGAGGCTCTTGAACCTAGACTACCGAAGAAAAATATATAAACCCTTCACCTCCCCTGGTTGATATGGTCAAGAAAACCAAGAAATCATCAAGGATGGCCCTGTATATGACCCTGTTCATGGTGTTCATAATGGTCACTAGCCTGGCAGGGTTCCTCGCTCCTGATGAGGGCTCGGACTTCAAGTATGGGAAATACAAGTTCACTGCCAGGGAAGATGCATTTTACACCAGCATAGATGGTAAGCAGTTCAGGTTCTACCATACCCCTGAGCTGGCTGAGAACGTCACCTTTGACACTGCTGCCAAGGATAAGATATTTGGCTCAAGGATGATCCTGGTGTCTTTCGAGCCTTCTGAGGATCCCGTGTTTGACCTGGTGCGCTTCGAGCTAAGCCAGGAGATGCCAGAGCTGTTCTCAGTCTTCGTAGCTTCCGGGATCGCCCTGGAGGACGATAGGTATGACCTTCCTGTGATCAGCTGCCTCAACGCCACCGAATATGTGCCTGTCATCATGCTCCTGCCTTCCAATGAGAGTTCTGTCACCATCGACGATGACTGCATCGCCATCTCAGGTTCTGAAGATGGCCTCCTTCTCGCAAAGGATAGGCTGATGTACAGCCTGGCAGGTATCCTCGATGGAGAATGAGGAGCCTGAGGAAAAGGGACTGGAAGAGAGAGAGAAGCTACAAGAAAAAAGGAGCTGGAAACACCTCGCCATCTCCATCGTGATCGTCTTGGCGGTCTTCGTGTCTGTCTTCTTGCTGTTCTCGTTGACGAAGGACGATGAAAGGCCCCTCACCCTAGATGAGCTGCACCAGCTGAACTATCAGGGTGAGTTGGACGAGGAACAGGGCTATATATGGAACGGCAACAGCTTCGTCAACGTCGGCAACACCTGGTTCGTGACCATCAAGAAAGGGGAGAACTTGTTCAGCATCCCGCTCCACTACGGCCCGAGGGAGGTCATTGATGTCCCGATGATAAGGAGAAACAACACCTTCGGTGAGTCAGAAGATTTTTATTTCACCTTCGACCCTGACGACCCCAAGATGGGCTTCATCACCCTCGCTTCTACCGAGATAGGCGTGACTTTGGCCCAGGTCTTCCTCATCGCGCCTAAGCCTGCCTGCACCAGCGACATCGACCCTGCATGCGAAGGCGTTGCAATAGGCTCCTGTGACCTCAACGGCTCTGTCTTCTATGTGCGCACCGCTGACAAGCCCAGTGTGACTGTCGAGGACCAGTGCGCTATAATCGAGGGCGACGAATGGGACCTGGTAAGGGCTGCTGACCGGTTCCTGCTGGTGATTTACGGCCTGATGGAGCCTTAAAAACGAAAGGTTTATTTACCCCTGACTGTTTATAAATGTCCATGGGACAGCAGGACGTCTATAGCTATCTTCGGAAGAACAAGAGGAAGTGGTTCATCTCCAAGGAGATTGCCAAGGGACTAAAGGCTTCTATCGGCTCTGTGACCACCTCCCTCAAGCGCCTCCGCGAATCAAAGCAGGTCCTTTTCAGGATCACCAAGCTTGAGTCCAAGAAGGCAGGGAAGCGAAAGGTTTATGAGTACAAGTTCAAGAAATAGCGCTATGCCACACTATTTTTCTGAGCACCAGGACAGCAAGATAAAGTATTCTGAGATACAAGGGACGCTACCTGGCCTGAAGTTCATTGTCGCACCTGGAATATTCTCCCATAGGCGCGTCGACCCTGGCAGCAGCCTGCTGATCGACAAGGCTGTGCTGCCGGAACAGGGCTTGATACTGGACCTAGGCTGCGGCTACGGCGCTATAGGAATATCCCTGGCCAAGCATCATCCGAAGCTGGGCTTCACCCTGACTGACATCAACAGGCGAGCCATTGCGTGCTCCAAGATGAATGCGAAGATGAACCATGTCAAGAATGTCTCGGTTAAGTGGGGGGATCTGTACAATGGCCTGCCCAGGTTTGATGCCATACTCTGCAACCCACCCCAGAGCGCTGGCAAGAAGCTCTGCTTCAGCATGATCGACCAATCTATTGACCATCTCAATCCTGGAGGAAGTTTCCAGCTCGTGGCCCGCCATCAAAAAGGCGGCAAGGACCTGAAGAAGAGGATGGAGGAGAATTTTGGGAATGTGGAAGAAGTCGCCAAGCGTTCAGGCTATCGTATCTATCTCAGCGTCAGACCTCGATGACCCCTCTTAGCCCTATGTCTACCAGCCTTATCCCGACCCCAAGCTTCAGTATCGCTGAGAGGATGGCCATGTGTTCCTTTCCTGTGCCTGAGCTCAGGTTGATGGCCACTTCTGTGCCTCTTACCTTGTTCTGCAGCTGGCTGTGGATGGTGCTGACGAGCTGCTTCATCGGCATCCTGTCGCTTATGAGTATAAAGTCTGCCTTTGCGCTGAATTTCTGCTGGCCGAACTCGTTCGTGATCAGGAATACGTTATCCCATTCTTCTGCGGCTATCAGCTTGGATACCTCTGCCCATGTTCCTTTCCCGGTCGACAGGCAGGCGATGAGTTCTGTCATGCACCCGAGCAGTCCCGGGATGTTTTTATGTTTTGCGGCACTCTTAATAGGAAAATTATATAAATAAATATGTCTCAGTATTCGCTGAGGAAAGAGACATGAAAAGAAAGATCACTTTTTACTCAATTTTACTCTTTATAACAATCTCTTTAAGTGCCTGTGATTCATTCGATCCGCCTCTAATGTGTACTGATATAGGCTGCTCAGATCAGATTTCAATATTATTTCCTGAAAGATTGCCTGAGAAGTTGATGATTGATTCAAGCTTGGGTAGCTATGACGGATGTGCTGATCAACAAAGCCAGAACATTCACGTGCTCAGAACTGTTGATTACAACCTGATTTCATTTGATCTTGGCGGCTCTGATATCAAAGATAAACCTAAAGGATTATCATTCACCATCAAGAATAGAGAATCTTGCCAAGACGAAGAATCAGTAATTATTTACGAGCTTGATGACTATCCACTCTCATATAGGAAGTTCCAGCCTAATGGCAAGGGATGTTCCCCTACATGTTATTCTGCTAAGATAAATATGAGTGAGATATTAGTGGAATAAGCTCCTTCTTATCATTCAATCAAAAACTATTTATACACCCAAGGCTAGAATCAAGCCATGCTCAGCCTGTACGAGATCATTGACATCGCGATAATGTGCCTGTTCCTGGGCTTCATCTTCAAGGACGTGTTCGTCAGGCCCAGGCAATACACAGACCCATTGAAGGCCTTGATGCACGGCGCTTATCGGAAGGGGAACTTCTGGTACGCTGTCGCCCTGACTGCTCCTGCTGTCATCCTGCACGAGTTCGGCCATAAGTTCGTGGCCACGGCCTACGGCATGCAGGCCACCTTCCAGGCAGCCTATCTCTGGCTCGGTTTGGGAGCCATCCTCAAGCTCATGAACTTCGGCTTCATCTTCTTCGTGCCTGCTTACGTGACGATAAGAGGTGTAGGCTCCCCGCTGGCATTCTCTATTATAGCTTTCGCCGGCCCTGCAGTGAACCTCCTCATCTGGCTGGCCATGATCCTTGTGGAGAGGAAGAACCTCGTGACGGCCAAGCACATGCATTACGTAATCCTGACCAAGAGGATAAACATGTTCCTCTTCATCTTCAACATGCTTCCGATTCCGCTGTTTGACGGCTTTCAGGTCTATTCAGGGCTCTTGCAGACGATATTTTGACTAGGTCCTTATATTATCGGATTCCGTAAAGCTTAAATATCCCCCTCTTCAATCCTTTCTAATGCAACTAGTATTCCTTGTGGGGTGGGAGCTTGAGTATATTCTCTAAGATAGCCAAGAAGTCGGATGAGCACGAGTTTTTTGTCGATATACCCGAAGGTTACAGCCCTGGGAAGACAAAGTACATCATAACCACCGGCACCGTGATGTCCGGATTGGGCAAGGGCATCTTCAACTCGAGCTTGGCCCAGCTTCTCCAGGCCAAGGGCCTCACCATCGCCCCGATCAAGCTTGAGGGCTACCTCAACGTCGACTCCGGCACTTTGAACCCTTTCCGGCACGGCGAGGTTTTTGTCTTAGATGACGGCCTGGAATGCGACATGGACCTGGGCACTTATGAGCGCTTCCTGAACCTTGATTTGAGCAAAGATAATTTCATGACAGCCGGACGGCTGTTCACCCGTATCCTCGACAAGGAGCGCAAGGGAAAATACCTCGGCAGGGACGTCCAGTTCGTGCCTCACGTGACAGGTGAGATCAAGCGCGTCCTGAGATCCCTGGCATTGAGGAAGAAGGCGGATATCGTGCTGGTGGAGATCGGCGGCACCGTGGGTGACATCGAGAACTCTTACTATCTCGAGGCCATGCGTGAGCTTAGCTATGAGGAGGGCCCTGACAATGTCTGTTTCGTCACCTTGACATATATACTCGAGCCCGGTTTCCTGGGCGAGCAGAAGAGCAAGGCCGCTCAGCTCGGCATCAAGAACCTGCTTACTGCCGGCATCCAGCCGCATATAATCGCGTGCAGGTGCGAGAATCCCGCCTCGGAGAAGGTGAGGGAGAAGATCTCGGTCTTCTCCAATGTGCCTTTCAACAGGGTCTTCAGCTCCCATGACGTGAAGAGCATCTACCTCATCCCGCTCTCAATGAAAGAGGCCAAGCTGGACGAGGCTGTGATAGATATCCTCGGGCTCAAGCACCGCATCAAGAAGGGCTCTATCAAGAGATGGGAGGAGCTGGTGCAGAACATCCTCAACCCTGAGGGCGAGATAACCATCGGCATAACAGGCAAGTACACTTGGCTCAGGGACAGCTATGCCAGCATCATCAAGGCTTTAGAGCATGCCGGCGCACATTGCAGGACCAAGGTCAAGATAAGGTGGATCGAGACCACTGACATAGAAAGCAATAAGATCCCTATAGAGGATGCCATGAAGGGCCTTTCAGGCATAATCGTGCCTGGTGGCTTCGGAAAGAGAGGCACTGAGGGCAAGATCAGCTGCATAAGATATGCGAGGGAGAATAAGATGCCTTACTTGGGCTTATGCCTGGGTTTCCAGATGGCAGTCGTCGAGTATGCCAGGAACGTATGCGGTCTGGAGGGCGCGAACACCATTGAGGTAGAAGCTGATTGCAAGCATCCTGTGATAGCCATCCTGCCCGGACAGGCCGACCTGAAGTCTTTGGGCGGCAACATGAGACTAGGGGGTCACGACGTCGAGATAATCAAGGATACCCGGGCCTGGGAGCTCTACGGGAAGAGACTTTCGGTGAGGGAACGCTTCAGGCACAGGTATGAGTGCAATCCCCCTTATATCGAGACGTTGGAGAAGCATGGCCTTGTGTTCTCAGGCAAGGCCCCGGACCAGCAGATAATGCAGATTCTTGAGCTGAAGGACCATCCGTTCTTCATCGGTACGCAGTTCCACCCGGAGTTCACTTCCAAGCCCCTGTCGTCCCATCCGTTGTATGACGGCTTCATCCGGGCTGCGTCAGCCTTTTCCACCAGTAGACCCAGCTGACGCTGGAGTTTGTGGCATCTCTTGACACATATTGGGTGGTGTTTATCATGACTGTGTGGTTCCTCTTCTCCAGCCTGGGGATGCATAGGTTATAGTTTGGGGGCATGACATCGGCGTACGTCCAGTATATGCCGTCGCTGTGCCTCCTGGTCGTCGGTATCGTGACCAGGCGTTCCTCGTTGGGGTTCACGTTGATGAGGATCCGGTCGCTTATCATGGCTGCTTGGCCGAATGGGATGGTCGTAACTTCGCGGTTGGCATAGTTTTCGTACTTGTACAGGCTGTCATCGATGAACGCGAACTGCACCTCAAACATCCCGCTCATGTTCTGGTCGTTCTTCAGCCAGAACCTGGGTGAGACCTTGTTGTCCTTCTCCTGGTCCCATCCGTCCCATCTATAAGACCAGGAATAGTTCCTTGTGAAGCAGTCCTTGACCTCGATGTCTCTCTGCTCGACGGCCATCATGGTTATGTTCACCGGGATGGAGATGGTATAGGTCTCTTCCGTCACGACAGGGACCTTGATGATTGCTGCTATGATGACCAAGGCCAGTATGAGGATGATCCTGAGAGGCAGCTTCCTTTTACCTTCCTCTTCGCCTTCCTCTTCATCTCCAGCGCCATCTGCCTCGCTGTCACCTTCTTCTACCATGTTCCTTTTACCCGTAACCATCATTTATAAATCATATCATCGCAACATTTTTAAAGGCCGACTAGCTCCTCAGTTTCCAGTGTTTATAAATGGGCAAGCGTTCGCGAAGGAAGAGGCTCCTGATGAGGCAGAAGCTCAAGGAAGAGTCTGGGCCAGCGCCAGCCCCAGAGCCTAAGAGGGTATCCCGCGGATTCTTCCGTGACCTCTATGAGCACAAGTACAAGCACCTCATGATAATCACACTGGCGCTCCTCTTCATATCAGGGGGGATAATCGTCGCCAACTTCCTCGTTACAGGGGAATGGATCAAGAAGGACATCTCCCTCAAGGGAGGCATATCCCTCACGGTCATGACAGATACAGGCTTCGATGAGGTCGAGGCTTTCTTCAAGGAGCGCTTCCCTGGATCAGATTACACCATGAGGAAGATATCAGGCGGCTTCATAATAGAGGCCGCGGACATCGAGGAGGATACTCTCTTCAGCGCTGCGCAGGAGAAAGTGGGAGAGCTGAACAAGGACGATTACAGCATCGAGGTCATGGGCTCTGCACTGGGAGCTTCCTTCTTCAAGGAGACAGGCCTGGCCATAGTCATCGCTTTCGTGCTGATGGCCATCGTCGTCTTTGTGACCTTCCGCAATCTTGTGCCCTCGCTTTTTGTCATCCTTGCAGCGTTTTCAGATATCGTCTGTACCTTCGCCTTCACCCAACTGTTCGGCATCAAGCTCTCCACTGCCGGCATAGCGGCTTTCCTCATGCTTATCGGATATTCTGTCGACACGGACATACTGCTTACCACGCGGGTGCTGAGGCGCAAGGAAGGCACGGTGTATGACCGGACCGTCGGCGCGTTGAAGACAGGTCTCACCATGTCCATCACTTCCCTGGTGGCGATATCCATCGGGCTCATCTTCAGCCAGTCCACTGTGCTCAGGCAGATATTCATCATACTCTTCGTCGGGCTGCTGTTCGACATAATCAACACATGGCTGCAGAACGCAGGGATACTGCGTTGGTACCTCGAGAAAAATGTCAAGGACTAGAGCGATATTCGTGAATGTGAGGGTAATAATATTCTTGATAGCGCTGGTGCTGTCCATTTTCGCCATCAACCCCACCTTTGATCCTAAAGGGCTTTCCATTGCGGGCGTGGCGATTAACAGCTCTGCTGCCATCGCAGGCATCGAGAGCCCCACCGTGAATACCGCTCCGCGCAGCCGCGAGCTCGTCTTGGCCATAAACAACCGGCCTGTGAACACGGTCGAGGAATACAGTTCCTTCGTCGATAACCTACCTCCGGAGAGCACTTTCGCCCTCAAGACATCGAAGAGCATCTATCGCATAACCACTAAACCCTTGATAAGGAGGACTCAGCTGAATGAGACCGAGGAGAAGGTAGTTACGGACTACCGTCTTGTCAACACCACCCTTGAAAATGGCTCTATAATAACTGAACAGGTCCCATTCAACAAGACCGTCACCGTGCCTAAGGTGCTGGAAGAGGTGATCGGCACAGAGGACATAGGGCTGCGCGTGAGCCTTGCCCCGACCTCGAACATAAAGCGGGGCCTTGATCTCCAAGGGGGCACGAGGGTCATGCTGGCTCCCAGGGAACAGGTCTCTGCCAAGGACTTGGAGACCATCCTGGACAACCTCAAGCAGCGCCTCAACGTTTTTGGCTTGACAGACGTGGTGGTAAGGGAGGCCTCTGACCTCTCCGGCAACCAGTATATCATGGTCGAGATCGCCGGGGCCAACGAGGAAGAGGTAAGGGAGCTGATGGCCAAGCAGGGCAAGTTCGAGGCCAAGATCATTAACCAGACCGTGTTCAAGGGAGGGGATGACATAACCTATGTATGTAGGTCTGCTGAGTGCGCGGGAATCGACCCTCAGCGCGGCTGCGACCGCTCAGGCCAGGACTGGTTCTGCCGGTTCCGCTTCTCTGTGAGCATGACTCCTGAAGCCGGCGAGAGGCAGGCTGCCGCGACCCAGGATCTCGAGGTCATCACCGAGCAGGACGGCGATTACCTGTCTGAGAACATCAATTTCTTCCTCGACGACCAGCTCGTCGATTCTTTGAGGATAGGCGCAGACCTGAAGGGTTCGTCGACGACTGAGATAGCCATATCAGGCAGCTCTTCTGGCTCCAGCCAGCAGGAGGCAATAACCAATTCGCTCAGGGAGATGAAAAGGCTGCAGACCATCCTCATTACAGGCAGCCTCCCGGTGAAGCTTGACGTCGTCAAATCTGATGCGATCTCACCCATTCTCGGCGAGGAATTCCTCTTGAATGCCTTGTTCATCGCTGCCTTGTCTATCGTGGCCGTGGCCTTGATAATCCTCATCCGCTACCGCAAGCCGCAGATCGCAGTCACGATAATGGTGACGATGGCTTCTGAGATCTTCCTCATACTCGGCCTTGCTTCCCTGATCGGCTGGAACATAGACCTGGCTGCCATCGCAGGGATCATCGTCGCTCTCGGCACCGGGGTGGATGACCAGATCATCATCACCGACGAGCTGCTCCGCGGCCAGAAATCTAAGATGTTCGTGGGCTTGCGCGAGAGGATCAAGCGCGCTTTCTTCATAATTATCGCTGCATACGTCGCGACTGTGGTTGCCATGCTGCCCCTTATGAGGGCTGGAGCTGGCCTGCTGAAAGGGTTTGCGATCACGACGATCCTCGGTGTTACTATCGGTGTGCTAATAACAAGGCCTGCCTTCGCTTCGATCATTGAGAAGCTGTTGAGGGATTAGAGGCTCTGATGAGTGTCTGTTAGGGATTAGAGAAAGGTTTTTAAACCGAACTGGGTTCTGGAAATGCCATGGCAACCAAGCTATGGGCCATAGGGGTCATCCTGCTGGCGACTGTGCTCACCTCCACCGGCCAGGTCCTCTACAAGCTCGGTGCGGACAAGATAATCTGGTCTGACATGATGACCATCCTCACCAACTACTGGATAATCATCGGAGCATTCGTCTATCTTGCCAGCGCAGCGTTGCTGCTCATCGCTCTGAAGGGCGGCGAGCTATCGGTATTGTATCCTTTCGTGGCTACCAGCTATGTCTGGGTGTCCATACTCTCTGCAACAATCTTCCGCGAGGCCGTCGGCACATGGAAATGGGCCGGCGTGGGTCTCATAATACTCGGTGTCACCAGCATAGGCATAGGTAGCAAAAGATGACGACCTCGATATTTTCCATAATCGCGACCCTGGGCGCGTGCGTGATGGGCGCTTACGCATCCGTCCTCATGAAGAAGGCCTCTGCCAGCTTCACCTTCAACCTGCGCAAGCTGATGCGCAACTCCCACCTCATCATTGCTGTGGCCTTGTACGGCATCTCCACCCTCATCTTCATCCCAGCACTCAAATACGGTGAGCTCTCGGTGCTCTATCCGCTAGTGGCCACCACTTACATCTGGGTGAGCTTCTTCTCCATGTGGTTCCTGAAGGAGAGGATGAACACCTGGAAATGGGCAGGCATAGCCATAATAATCATCGGCGTGGCTTTCATAGGGTTCTCATCATGACTGCTATAATTTCGCTCTCGGGGAAGTTCGTCTTCGACAAGGAAGTCAAGGTCGAATACCTGAAGAAGTTCAAGAGGATCATCGAGGACTTCGTAAAGGATGGAAATAAGGCTGTCATCGTGACCGGCGGCGGTAAGATAAACTTCATGTACAACCAGGCTGCCAAGAAGATAGCTGATATCAGCGACGAGGATTTTGACCTGATCGGGATCGCCTGCACAAAGCTGAATGCCCATCTCCTCAGATCGATATTTGGCAGGATCGCATATGATGATGTCGTGAAGGACCCCACAAGAGTCCCGAAGACAGACAGGCCTGTGATTGTCGCTTCAGGCTGGAAGCCCGGCTTCTCCTCTGACATGGACGCTGTGATCCTTGCGAAGCATTTCAAGGCAAAAACCCTTATCAACCTCACCAACGTCGATTATGTTTATGACAAGGATCCGAGGGGGCACAAGGATGCCAAGCCCTTGAAGGAGCTTTCTTGGGATGGCCTCCAGGCCCTGGTCGGTACAGAATGGAGGCCCAGGCTGGACATGCCCTTCGACCCCATCGCTGTCAAGGACGCGAAGAAAGCAGGCCTTCAGCTCAATATTATCAACGGCAACGACCTCGTATCCTTCAGGTCAGCCCTGCACAACAAGCCGTTCAAAGGGACTGTTGTCAGATAACAAAAACTCGCCTCTCGGAGCTACCACCGACCTCAAGGTCGGTGTATTACTCTCCTTGCACTTATAGGCGAGTTTTTGGAATTGAAAATTTCGCCCTAAAGGGGTGTAGTATTTAACCCAAAGAAAATTTCTTTGGCGAGATTTTCAAATAAAATCAGTTATCCTGTGCTTCTTCTCCTCATGCCAGAGCCATCCTAGCAAGAGTATCGCGTCTATGCCCTCCATCAGCGCGGGCCAGGCCAACCTGTCCAGCAGTCCGAGGCCGACCGTGATGTCTGATAGCGGCCAGAACGGTGCCACGTAACCCATCAGCACCAGGTCCAGTATTATGTGGAAGCTGACTGCGAATGATGCTATGCCAAGCATTATGGAAAGCTTGTGCCTCTTGTGGAACAGGACAGCGAAGAGCAGCAATGCCAGCGGTATGAGGAAGGTATGTGTATATGTCCGGTGGAAGAATCCCACAGATATCCCGAAGACGTTCTTGAGCAGCCAATAGATGGGTATGTCTATGTCTGGTATGAGCCCGAACACTCCCCCGAGGAACACCATATGCAGGGTTATGACCTTCTTGTGCTTGTAGAAGTAATCGCGATATAGGTCTACAGCGATGATTGTCAGCAGCACATGTGTCACTGCAGTCGGCATACTCATGGCACCAGATTTTGCCTTTTAAATGATTTTCTAAACCTTTTTAAAGTGGTGACAGGTGTCTGGATATATGAAGGAAAATCCTAACAATGGGCTGGCTGTGGAATTCGATCTGCCCGATCGCGCATTCAGGTACGAGGCAAGGTATAGGCCAGAAGAGCCTTTCCAGCCTGTAGAGGCTGTTGATTTGCACCTGCATACATCCCCTGATTCATCAGACATACCTCGGCTAGGGGACAGAACTGCACCCACACAGTACTACAGGGCAATTGACGGCCGCCAGATGAGTTATTTCACCAAAAGTGACCATAACAGGATGGGAATCAGAAAACTTCTTGCGGCATTGGGGCGCAAGCATTGGCCAAGAATCATCCCCAACGCCGAATATTCCATAAATGACCCGAGAATCGGTTTTGAAATCCATGTTCTTGCGCTCAAACCCCATGAGATCTTAGAGGCTTACGAGAACAGATGGCCGCTTGACCGACTGGTCCAGGTCCTGGAAAATCATGAAGAAGAATTGAAAAGGGCTTCCTCATCTATTGACGATTTCACTAAGTATGCCCGTGAGCATAAGCTTACGACAGTGCTTGCACATGCAGGGGGTTGTGAGGTGAAAGATATTGATGAGAAAAAGGTTGACCACAGGCGCCTGATAGATTATGCTGACAGGGTCGACTTGATTGAGCTCTGTGGCGCACCGAGCACCATACAAAATAAGAATATGTTTCCCCTCGAGCTCGCACTTCTTCATGACAAGCCTTTGGTAGCTGGATCCGATAGCCATTCTGGTGACGTCGGCCGTGTTTACACTCTTGCTCCGGGTGATAACCCTGTCACCTATCTTGAGAATATTAAGGCAGGATTAGGCATCCCGATGATTCGCGGGGTTGATTACGAAGGATTGATAGGCTCGAAGGCCAATAACAACGGGGATGATGGTGAGATGAATTACATCCAATTCCTGAAGATCATCAAGGAGCTTCCCATTGAGGAGGCTATCCGTCACCAGGGCGATTTCTTGACCGAAGAACTCATCCGTGGCATTGACCGTTATTTCTATGAAGAGAACAGGTGGTATAAGCCGATAATAGACTTTGAAGTGCTCGACAGGTTCGGGCATAAAAGGCTTGCGGGGATGATTAGGAACATTGCCCGCTCGAAAAGGAGGATATGGAACAATCCCCTAGCGACCTATCTCAAGAAAGCTCTTGCCAAGAATGTGATTATCCGTTATGGTGGGTATAGTTACTTAAAAAAGGTCCGCCCTATTGAGGATGAGCTCATGGTCCTTGTTGAGGAGCTTGAGCAGCAGATCATGGCTGACCCTGAGAAGAGAGACAAGCTATGGCCTGAGTCATTCCCTGAAGTTAGAAGGGTATATGATTAGAACTCCGTCAGCTTCTTGTGCTCGAAGGGCTTCACGATCGTGGTCGTGCCGTCCTTGCCGCCCATGAGCTTCTTGACCGATATGAACTTGTTCTCTGCCAGCTTCTGTATCCTTCTCTGGAAGCTCTTGTACGTAAGGGCCCCTCCGTCCTTCTGGTATCTCTTGAAGAGCTCGCCGATGCGCATGTCAGGGTTGCTCTTGACTAGCTCGAGTATCTCCTTTGTGCTCTCCTCCAGCTCAGAGTCCTTCTTTATGCTGAAGCCCTGCATCCTCGACGTTGCCTTCTTGACATGCTCGATTGTTATGCTGCGCTTGCTCTCTTCCTCGGCTGCGCTTCCGGCCTCCCGCATCAGGAACAGTCCTGTCCTGACGTCGCCCGTCTCTGCCGTCTTCTCGACGACGATGTCAAATGCCTCTCCCTGCCAGATCCCGTCGAAGAATGCTGCCTTCATCCTCTGTTCGAGTATGCCTCTTATCTCTCCTGGCTTGTACGGTTTGAACTCCAGCGTGTCGGGGATCAGCCTTGACTTTATCCTCTGGTCAAGATCAGTGATCCATTCCTTGTAGTTGGTGATCATCACCACGGTCTTCCTGTATATCTCCTCGACGAATGTGTATAGGAAGTCGAACTCTTCCATCTTGTCTATCTCGTCGAAGACCAGCACTGCACTCTTCTTGTTCAGCATGCCCTTGACTATCCCGAAGAGCTCCTCTGTCTTCTTGTTCTGTGTGAACCTGTAGCCTAAGGCCTCGCAGAGTTCTAGTATTATCTTGTACGTGGTGTTCTTGTTCCAGCAGTTGACGTAGATAGTGTATATCTCGTCTGTCTCCTTTTCCAGGTCCTGCAGGATGTGCTTGCACGCTGCTGTCTTGCCTATGCCTGGCGCGCCTGTGACGATGAGGTTGCGGCCGTTCCTCTTCTTGAACAGCGGTTTGATGCAGTCTGCGATATAGTGCTGCTCGTTCTCCCTATAGGGTATCTCTTTGGGCATGAAGTCCGGATCCAACGCGACAGGATTCTTGAACAGTGTCTCTTCCGCGCCGAGAATATCCTTGAACAGTGCCATGCATCTGGTGATGCCACTATTATTTATATGTGTTATGCAGATAGAATCAGTGATTTTCCGGCTTGATCTTATTCATGCCGCCCATCAGAGGCCTCAACGGCTCTGGGATGGTCAGCGTGCCGTCCTCATTCTGGAAGTTCTCGAGGATTGCCACCAGCACCCTTGACGTGGCGATGACAGTGTTGTTCAGCGTGTGCACAAACCTCTTCTCCTCCTTCTCCTTATACTTTATGCCCAGCCTTCTCGCTTGGTATTCTGTGCAGTTCGAGCAGGAGCCGACCTCTCGATATTTTTCCTGTTTCGGCATCCAGACCTCTATGTCATATTTCTTGCTCGCGACTATGCCGAGGTCGCCTGTGCAGACGTTCACGACCCTGTACGGCAGCTCCAGCTGCTCATAGACCTCCTCCGCGTTCCTCTGCAGCTCTTCGTGCAGCTCCCATGATTCCTCTGGCCTGCTTATGACGACCTGCTCGACCTTGTTGAACTGGTGCGTCCTGAATAACCCCTTGGTGTCGACGCCATGGCTGCCTATCTCCCGCCTGAAGCACATGGAGTACCCGCACATCTTCATCGGCAGCTGCTTTTCATCCAGGGTCTCGTTGGCATACATCCCCACAAGCGGGTGCTCTGACGTGGCTATTAGGTATCCGTCCTCCCCTTCCACCTTGTACATGACCTTCTTGAAGTCCTCCAGGTCTGTGACGCCCTTGTAGAAGTCTTTGCGCATCATCAGGGGAGGCTCTACGTATGTGTATCCCTTCTTGACCATGTGCTGTGTGGCAAACCATATCAGGGCCTGGTTCAGCAGGGCTAAGTTGCCTTTCAGGAAGTAGAATCCTGTGCCTGCTATCTTTGCGCTCCTCTCGAAGTCCGCTCCGAGCTTCTCTGCGAATTCACCGTGGCTGAGCATTCCTGGATGAGGCTTCTTGGGCATGCCCCAGCTCCTTATGACCTCGTTCTGCGTGTCATCGTCTCCCACAGGCACCGAAGGGTGCATGATGTTCGGGATGCGCATGAGGAAATATGTGATGTCTGATGACAAGGCCTGCTGTTTCTCTTCCAGGGCCTTCAGCTCTGCCGGAATCTCCTTCGCCCGCACCAGCTCCTTCTTCGGGTCCTTATCCTTCTTCTTCAGCTCGTTTATCTTCTTCGAGACCTCGTTGCGCTCATGCCTGAGCTTGTCAACGTCCTGCTGGACCTTCCTCCCCTCCTTGTCAAGGCCGATTATCTTATCTACCCACCCCAGCTTCCCCTTGTCCTTGCGCTTCATGAGGTCCTTCCTTACCTTATCAGGATCCTCCCTGAACAATCTTATGTCGAGCATGTGTGAGAGAGAGAACTTTAGGTTTAAAAAACTATTGTAAAGGTTTATATATTGAGAATAGTGAAGCATATTCATGTTTGGGAAGAAAGAAAAATATGTCAGGGTTTGTCCAAAGTGTAAGTCACCTGATGTGTCTCAGGACAGGGACGCGCTGCAACAGATAGGCATTTTGCCACAAACATATGTGTGCAACAGGTGCGGCCATTCCGGGTCTTTCTTCATTGAGGTGCCGATTTCAAAGTTAAAAAAATTACGTGAAAAAGCCTTAGCCCATTAGTTATGGAACCCCCTGAATACGATTAATCGTATATGAGGCTCGTGTCTTGGCGGAGCGTGGCTTGGGATATGTCTTAGGTGACATGTGCCAGGTTTGACAACTAAATACCGGTTTTTCTCGCAACCGAACTGGAGAGTCCGCTTTGTTATGCCATTCTGCCCCAGCTCACTCTGTTAATAAATCATCGCAAGCTTCATTTATAAACGTTAGAAACAGTCACCTTCTTGCTTCTTTTTTACTTATCTCTTATTTACAGCCTGAACTCCAGCCTTTCTTTCGTGTTGATGGCTTCTGTGAGGACTTGCCCCATCTTGTTGTTGCGCTTGATCCTTATCAGCCCTGTCTTGCCTGCCTTGGCCGTGAGCACAAAGTCGTTGTCGATGAATATGTGCACGTCCCGGTTGCTGTACTTGCCTCCCAGGTTGAAGAGGATGAATTTCTTCGATACATTTGTCTCGACGGGCTGCACTGTCTGCCCGCCCTTCTCTTCCTCCAGGGGCTGCACGTCTATCCTTATGCCGAGCTTCCTCTCAAGCTGTGTTATGTTCTCTCCGCCACGGCCGATTATCTTGGCTATCCTGTGCTCCGGCACCCGTACTATGCATTTGTGGTCGCTGACCATCTCGACCTCGACGTGCTCCACGTGCTTGTGCAGTTCATCCGCGATTGTCTTTGAGGCCAGTGTCTTTGCTGGGCTGCTAGCCCCTTCATCTTTTCCCACTGGGACGACGACGGTCTCTTCACCGTAGCTGTACAGCTCGAACTCCAGGCGGTCGGTCTCAAAGTCGTTCACGACGACTACCGGCCTTGCGAGATCGGCTTCTGTCATGCCTGACGGTACCTTGACCATCATTTTCAGGGCCAGGACCTTGTCCACTGCCCCATTCTTTATGAATATCACAGTGTCTATCACTTGGGGTATCACGCCGAGCTCGATCCTGCCGACGAACCTCTGGATCGCGTCGATGGGATTCGTCGCGTGCACCACACCTGCCAGGCCTATGCCTGACAGCCTGAGGTCTGCAAAGAGCCTGAAATCGTTCGTGTTGCGCATCTCGTCGAACAGGGTGTAGTCTGGCCTGCAGAGCAGCAGTATGTCGTGTATCTCTTCCTGCGTGCCGTGGCTTATCGCATACTGGGTGATTGTCTCCGGCAGCACCAGGTCTCTCGGGGCCTCGATCGTCTTGACAATCCTCCCTTTCGATGCGTAGAACTCTGCGAGCGCCTGGGCGAATGTGCTCTTGCCGTGCCCTGGAGAGCCTGCTATCAGCACTCCCTCTGCCTGTTCGCTTATCCTTGCCTGCAATTTCTCGCTCAGCTTGTAATCGCTGAGTCCCATCCTCTTGACCGGCCTCACAGCCGTTATCTCCCATCCGTCGCTGAACGGCGGCCTTGTGATGGTTATCCTATAGCTTCCTAACTGGGCGATCGTGCTGCCTGGCCGTTCTATCTCTATGAATCCGTCACGGCGGTGACCGGCTTCCTCGATTATCTCCCTGGATATGTCCTGTATCTCTTCCTGCTTGAGCAAATCATCTTTTACCTTGACGAACTGCCAGCTGCCCGGAACGCCTTTCTTCGCGTATGGGGGCACGTTCTCCCTGAGGTGCACTGACATCGTGGTCTTGTCGAAGTATTTGTCCAGCTCCAGCTTCTTCTTTGTCTGGCTTTGCTCGATGAACAGTACGGGGATGCCCTTTGTCTTGGCCACCTTTGCCTGGACCTTGTCTGCTGTGATCAGTGTTGCGCTCTCGTCGAAGGCGAGGTCGCGTATCAGGGCGTCTATCTCACCTAAGGATGATTCCCTGACCTCTCTCAGCGTCGGTCTCCTGCCGCCGAAGCGTATCTTGAAGCCTTTCTCTTCTGAGAGCTCCTTTATCCTTCCGATCTCGTCCAGGCCTAAGAAGCCTATGGCCTTGTTCTCATTGGCCATGTGCTCCAGCTCTGCGATGACCGCTTCGTGGATGATGATCTCTTCCGGGGCGATATCGCCCTTGCTTATCTTCTTTGATACCGCGGCATCGACCAATACAGAAGTGTCCGGCACCATCTTGTGAGTGTTTTCTGGTTCCATTCCTGGTAAAAATCAACAGTTGTTTATAAGGCTTATGGCACCTAGCTAGTAGGCAACAACAATGGCGCGCGGCGAGGCAGACCGGGTTGTTAAATCTCTTATTTGACCGCCGAACGACCGTAGGTAGTGACTGTGCCAGTTACGAAGTTCTGGGTTCCGGTCTGACGAGTAGAGCAAATGCGTCGCATTTGACCGTCGCGCTGCCAGTATTGTTGTTGCCGAGATTATAATTATAACATTACCCTCTCAAAGCGACAGTTATTTATACGGACAAAGATTGCCGCTTGCCATGGATTTGCAGATAACACACCGGGACGGGCTGCCTGCCCTGGCAAAGAGGCTCGGCCTGACCGGGAAGGGCGTTGAGATCGGCGTGCAGAGCGGTTTCTACTCAGAGAGGCTCCTGGCAGGCTCAAGCCTGAGCCGGTTGTACTCTATCGACTCCTGGAAGGCCTTCAAGAAGAAGGACTATGATGACATATCAAACCTGCCCCAACACAGGCACCACATCGCCTACTTGCGCACCCGGCTGAAGCTGATGATGTTCGGCAGGAGGAGCAAAATCCTGAGGACGCTCTCCCAGGAAGCCATCAAGCGCTTTGAGGATGACAGCCTTGATTTCATCTACATCGATGCCAATCACACCTACGAGGGCTGTAAGGGGGATATGGGGCAGTGGTGGCCCAAGCTCAGGAAGGGCGGGCTTTTCGCCGGGCACGATTATGTGGACGGCAAGCTCCCTGAAGGCCTGTTCGGAGTGAAGAGTGCTGTGGACGAGTTCTCGAAGAAACATGAGCAGAGGCTCTACATCACCAAGGAGAAGGATTTCCCGTCGTGGTACTTTATTAAGGAATGACAAGCTTTAAATAATTCTCTCCTCGCCCTGCCTGCATGATAGAGTTCCTCGTCGAGTACATAACCCTGTTCATCGATAAGATAGGCTACATCGGGATATTCGTGCTCATGGTCCTGGAGTCTATGATAGCACCCATACCCAGCGAAGCGGTAATGCCCTTCGCAGGTTATCTTGTTACCCAGGGGAGGTTCGATTTCTGGACAGCAGCGATAATCTCGGGCCTGGCAAGCGTCGTCGGCTCCCTGATCGGGTACTACATGGGCTATGTCGGTGGCTATCCGATCGTGAGGAAGGTGGGCAAGTACCTCTTCTTGGACGAGGGCCACCTGAAGTGGACCGAGCGCTTCTTCAAGAAATATGGCAGCATCACGATCTTCACTGCCCGATTCATCCCTGTTGTGCGCCACCTCATCTCTATCCCGGCAGGCATTGCCAGGATGGACCTCAAGAGATTCGTATTCTACACTGCCATCGGGGCGACGATATGGAACACCTTCTTGTTATACGTCGGTTTCAGGCTCGCCGAGCACTGGCACCTCATCACAGAATACAGCAGGCCTCTGGACATGATTGTCCTGGCCGTGATTGCGATATACTTGATGATCCATGTCAGGAAGTGGCTCAGGGCTTCTCGATCCTGACCTTGAGGATCTGCTTTGACGTGGCTTCCAATATCGTGAACATCAGGTCTGCTATCTTCAGCTTCCGTCCTTTTCTCGGCACCCTCTTGAACTCTTGCACCAGGAAGCCGTTTATGGTCATGTACCTTCCAGGGGGTATCTTGGTCTTGAAGAACTCGTTGACTTCCTCTATCTCCACTCCGCCCATGACGACAATGGACTTCTTGCTCTCGCGCCAGATCTTCTGCGGCGGTTTCTCACCCTCGTCGCGTATCTCCCCCAATATCTCTTCCATCAGGTCTTCCAGCGTGACTATTCCTGCTGTGCCGCCGAACTCGTCTATCACCACAGCCAGGTGCCTGTGCTTCTTCTGCATCTCGTGGAAGAGGTCTGAGATGATCCGCTCACCCGAGACGAACAGCGGCTTGATCGCTATGTCCCTGAGCTTCGGGTCCTTCCCGTTCACGTAGGCTGAGAACGCATCCTTGAGCAGCACCACACCGATTATGTTGTCTGTTGATCTTTCGATCACAGGTGTGCGGGAATACCTTCTTCGCTGTATCTGCTTGATGCACTTTGAAAGGTTGAGATCGCCGTCGAGGGAGAACATCTTCGCCCGGGGGGTCATCACCTGCCTGACCCTTATGTCGTTGAATTCGAGCACGCCCTCGATGAATTCCTTTTCTATCTTCTCGATGACCTTGTCCTTCTCCCCTGCTTCGATGACGCTGAGGAACTCCTCTTCGGTCATCGGCTGCTTCTGGGTCTTGGCTATTATGTTGGTGAACCATTCGAAGGCCCTCACAAATGGGTATAGTACCCATGTCAGCAGCTCGATTATCCTTGATATGTATCTGCCATAGGTCGCAGCATATGTTATTGCTATGCTCTTAGGGGTTATCTCTCCGAAGAGAAGCAGTATGAAGGTCATGACGCCGGTCGCTATGCCCAGGCCTTTTGAGCCGAAATGGGATATTGCCATTAGGCTCGCCAGTGCTGACGCCCAGACATTGACTACGTTATTGCCTATGAGGATGGTGATGACCAGCCGTCTGGGGTGCTTCCTTATCCTGTACAGCGACAATGCCCCGAATTTTTTCTGTTTCAGCAGCGCTCTTATCTTGTGGCTGCTCAGCGATATCAGGGCGGTCTCTGCGCTGGAGAAGAATGCCGAGAGCACGATCAATATGACGAGGGTTGCTATGTCCTGCATTGTGGGCCTCTTTTAGCTTATCTTGGACAGTACTTTGGAGAGCTGGTTTATAAAGGTTTCAACTTCTTCGGCTGTGTTGTATAAGTAGAGTGAGGCCCTGACTGATCCTGGCAGGCCTCGGCTGTTGAACCAGCTGTGCACGCAGTGCTGGCCTGATCTCACCATGATGTTGGCTGTCTGGTCCAATAGCATGGCTATGTTGTGAGGATCGATGCCTTCTGCCATGAAGCCTGTGATGCCTGATGAATTCTCCGGTCCCAGCAGCCTGACATTCTTTATGCTCTTGATCCCTCGCTTCAGCTGCTGGTTAAGGGCTGTCTCGTGCTTCTCGATCTTCGAGAGGCCGATCTTCTTGAGGTAGGCAGCAGCCTGCCCGAATCCGATTATCCCTGCGTAGTTCTGCAGCCCTGCCTCTAGTCTCGAAGGCAATCCTGCGAGGGTGTAGCTTTCATAGGTTGAGTCCAGGACCGTGTCCCCTCCGAGCAGCAGCGGACTGAGCCCTTCGAGCAGCTCTTTCTTGCCATAAAGCACGCCAGTGCCGGTAGGGCCGCACATCTTGTGGCCTGAAAAGGCGATGAAGTCAGCGTCCAGGCTGCGCACGTCCACCTCGGTATGAGGGACCGACTGTGCTGCATCGACCAGCACAAGAGCACCCTGCTTGTGCGCCCTCTTGATCATGTCCTTGACAGGGAGGACCATTCCGTCCATGTTGCATATGTGGGGGAAAGATACCAGCCTTGTACCCTGGGCCTGCTCCTCGAAGCTGTCCAGGTCAATCTCGTCCTCGACATTGAAGACCTCATGCTTCGCTTTGCAGCGCTGCCATGGCAGCAGGTTGGAGTTGTGCTCCCTGTCTGTTGTCAGGACCTTGTCACTTCTATTTAGACCGAGGCCGTTCGCCACCAGGTTGATGGCTTCGGTCGCGTTTTTCGTGAATATGATATCCTCGTCCTTGCGGGCATTGATGAATTTCCTCAGGGTGTTCCGGCTTTTGGCCACTTCTTCTGTCACCCTCTTGCCGAGCCTGTGATGTGCCCTATCTCCGCACGCGCTGTATTCAGTATAATAGCCCGTGACTGCGTCTATCACCTGCTTAGGCTTCAGGGTCATGCAAGCATTATCAAAATAGATCAGCTTGCCGTCTTTCAGGATAGGAAAATCCTTCCTGCATCCTTCCATTTTCATGCAGTGAGTACACCTATGAGCATTTAAAAATGTTTTGGCTAAAATTATTTAAATACCTGGTCAATCACAGCGCCAGGTGTCTGCTATGAGCGAGATTTTCGATAACGTCACAAGCTATGTCAACAAGGTTTCTGGCATCATGAAGCTGAGCCCCTTTGAGAAGGAGCTGATCCACACCCCTAACAGGGTGATCCAGGTCTCTTTCCCCCTGGAGATGGATGACAACAGCAAGAGGGTGATTACGGCTTATAGGGTGCAGTTCAACAACGCCCGCGGCCCTTACAAGGGCGGCATCCGCTTCCACCACCATGTGAACATGGGTGAGGTCAAGGCCTTGGCCTTCTGGATGGCCATAAAGTGCGCTGTGGTCGATATTCCTTTCGGCGGCGGCAAGGGAGGCGTGGTGATAAACCCCAAGGAGCTCTCCCATGGCGAGATTGAGCGCATCAGCAGGGGCTTCATGAGGGCCATGCACCAGTTCCTCGGCCCGGACGTCGACATCCCTGCTCCTGATGTCTACACCACTAGCCAGGTCATGGACTGGATGCGCGACGAGTACGAGAAGATCACCAAGACGAGTTCTCCTGCTGTGATAACAGGCAAGTCCCTCAAGAATGGAGGTTCCTTGGTGAGGGATGTCTCGACTGCATTAGGCGGTGCCATGGTGCTGCGGGAGCTGATGGCTGAGAAGAAGCTTACGATGAAGGATGCTTCGGTCGCTGTGCAGGGCTTCGGCAATGCCGGCCAGAACATGGCGAAGATCCTGGACAGCTGGGGCTGCAAGGTCGTGGCTGTATCTGATTCCAAAGGAGGTATATATAACAAGGCCGGCCTTGACATCGGTGCGGTTATCCGTGAGAAGGAGAAGGGCACGGTAACAACATTTGACGCCGAAAGCATATCCAATGAGTATCTATTGGAGCTCGATGTCGATGTTCTCGTTCCTGCTGCCTTGGCTGATGTCATCACAGGGAAGAACGCCTCGGGGATCAAGGCCAAGGTCGTTCTCGAGCTCGCCAATGGTCCGACGAGCCCCGAGGCAGACAGGATCCTCTCGAAAGCCGGAGTGATCATACTTCCTGACGTGCTGGCCAATGCCGGCGGCGTGACCGTGTCATATTTTGAGTGGAAGCAGAACAAGCTTGGAAAATCCTGGAGCGAGGAGAAGATCACCGAAGAGCTTGACAAGACCATGAAGTCAGCCTTCAAGTCTGTGAGCAGCATGGCAATGACGCATGACACTGATTTTAGGACTGCTGCTTACATCTTGGCCATTGGACGCATTCTAGAAGCAGAAAAGTCAAAAGGTTCAGAGCCTTAGCCTGCCACCGTTCTTCATATGATGCGCTGTCTCCCCCTTTGAATATCCTAATGTCTCTGCCAGGTTGATCAGGCCGAGGGTCATGTTCCTCTCGCCGTGCGCAGGTATGATATGTTTCGGCTTCACCAGGTGAATCAGGTCCCTGAGATCCTCTCTTGCCGCGTGGCCGCTCACGTGTATATCTGTAAAGAGCCTGACGTCGAAGTCCTTCAGTTCGTTCTCGAGCCTTGTCCTGTTCTCGATATTGGTCTTAGATGGGATGGTCTTGCATGAGAATATTACGTGGTCTTCCTTGTCGAACCTGAACCCGAGCTCTCCTGAGGCCATCTTTGACAGGGTCGCCTTTGGTTCTCCTTGATGACCAGTGACCACCAGCATGTATTTTTCCTTGCCATCTGCCATCACAGTCTTCAGCTTCCGTTTTATCTTGCTGCTGTACTTGACGATCTCTGCTTCCTTGGAGAAGTTGACTATACCGATGTCTTCCCCGGCGAGAGAATACTTGGCAAGTGACCGTCCGAGGAAGACTATCCTCCTGTTGAGCTTCTTCCCGAATTCGATTATGGATTTCAGCCTCGCCAGATGGCTGGAGAAGGTCGTCACGATTATGCATTTTCCCTTTGTCTGCGTGCCTATCATGACATCTCTCAGCATCTCTTTGGCAACTGATTCTGACGGTGTCTTCTGGGCATAATTCGCGTAGGTTGAATCGCATATCAGTGCCAGCACCCCTTCCTTGCCTAGCTCTTCGAGGCGCTTGAAGTTGGGCTTCTTGCCCAAAGTAGGGTACATGTCGAACTTGAAATCGTTCGCGTAGAGTATCACGCCTTCTGGTGTGTGCAGCGCCGCCATCACTGTCTGCGGCGTGCTGTGCGTGACGTTTATGAACTCCAGCCTCAGGCCGTCCTTGAGAGGGATGCTGCCGTTCACGTTCAGTATGGTCTGCTTGTTGCTGAGCTTCATGCCCTCGTTCTTGATGTTCGCGTTCAGCACTGCTGCGCTGTACGGCGTGAATATGAGGTTGGCCTTGAACTGGTTTCCGAGGAATGGTATGGCTCCTATATGGTCGAGGTGCGCGTGTGTTGGGATTATGTAGCCTGCCTGCTTTTTCCATTCTCCCAGTTGGTCTATGTCCGGTACCGCACCTTCGTCGATGAGCATCTTGGCCTTGAGGTTTATGATGTCTTCGTCCTCGGCCACCCTTATGTAGTTCTCCAGGTGCAGGCCCATGTCGAATATCACGACCTGCTTTCCCACCTTGACTGCTGTCAGGTTCTTGCCTACCTCATTGTATCCGCCCAGGGTGATGATTTCTGCCATGCCTGGACAACTGAGGTCCAGTGCTTTTAAATGTTTGTATGGGGTCTCCAAAATTATTTCTCTCTGCGATTATGGCATAGGGGCTTTCAGCTCTCGTGCTCTTGAAATGTCTCGACAAGCACAACGTCATGCAGGGTGGGTGGGTGCATTTGGTGGGACAGTGAAATGGGGGTTTCAATTATTGGTGGGCCTGGCGCGATCCGGGCCAGGTCATTTTCAACAGAGGTTATGTGTTTGTTCATCATTCTTAAGGGAAAACTTTTAAAGAAGGCCGTCATTGCGCTTTATCGGGAGTGTTGTCATTTGTCGATAGACGAAGTCGTGCTAGGGTTAGACATCGGCTCTGCTAGTGTGCACGCTGCTGTCTTGGACCTTTCAGGCAGCATCGTCGAATCATCTTCATTCTCGCATTTCGGCTCACCGCACAGCCTTACAATGGATATCCACGACAGGGTCAAGATGTCCTACGGCCTCGAGGGGGTCTCATTCACAGGCATCGGCGGCAGGCTGGCTGCTGAGGCCAACGACACATTTTTCGCCTATGACACGCAGACCATTCCCCGGGGGGCTCAGCATCTCGCACCTGATATCAAGTATATATTCCACATCGGCGCGCGCGACCCTTACTTCTTTGAGGTCGACCCTGACATCGGTGTCGTGGTCTATGAGACCGGCACCAAGTGCGGCGGGGGCTCAGGCATCCTTCTGGCCAAGCAGTACAAGAGGTACTTCAGCCACCTGTTCCCAGTTGAAGGCACTGACAGGGAGCAGTTGGAGGAGCAGATGCGTCTCGTGATTGGCCACGCTGCCCAGGTCGTCGGTTCCTCGACTCAGGACCTCGAGATAGGCGGCCGCTGCGGCGTGATTATTACTTCTGACATGATCCACAAGCAGAACGCCGGCTACAGGATACCCGACATCCTCAGCGCCATGGAAGGACGCATCGCCATGAACTATGTCGGTGATGTCATCCGGGCCAGGACGCTCAATCCTGATGCAAAGGCAATGGGGACCGGAGGGGTGGCTGCCAATGCACATATCATCTCTGAGATCGGAAAGATTATTGGAATGCCTTCCGAAAACATCTATTGGGAAGAGAACTCCATCGGGGTGGGTGCGATCGGTGCAGCCTTGCTCGGCCTCGAGCATGCGGATAGGCTTAGACATCTTGATTCCAAGAGGATTTACTCTTTGGCTGAGAAACAAAGAGAGAAGATTGCCTACGGCCCGCCGCTTTCTCTTGACAACGTCGTCCTCTACGAAGAGAAGCCGCTTGTGCTGCCTGACCACAAGGTTGATGTCATCCTGGGCTTTGACGGCGGCTCCACCACTTCCAAAGTGGTTGTCGTTGACGCTGATAATGTGCAGACGATGTATTACAAGAAGTACATCCATACCGAAGGCGATCCTGAGAAGGCGGGCAAAGAGCTCCTGCAGGGCATAGTGGATGCCATGGGCAACCTTATCGGTTCAGTGAGAGGTACCGGCTTCACCGGCTCGAGCGCCGGGCTCTACGAAATCCTATTTACAGATGTCTCAAAGAGGGACAGGAGCGATGTGCTTAAGGATGAGATAACATGCCACAAGAACGGGTGCCGCCTGTTCCAGTATGAGACTGGTGTTCCGGTTGACACAATCTTCGAGCTCGGAGGGCAGGATGCCAAGTTCACACGCCTTGACAAGGACGGGCTGGTGAGGTCTGCCAAGATGAACCTCGCCTGCTTTGCGGGCACGGGCCAGACCCTGGAGAATCTTGCAATGAGTTATGGCCTGGATGTGAAGGGTTCCCTTCAGGATGAGGCCTTAAAAGCAGGAAGAGTGCCTTATGTCGACAGCACCTGCGCTGTCTTCAGCGAGGCCGGCATTGCTGACCTCGCTTCTATGGGCCTCACCAAGCAGGAGCTCGCTGCTGGGATGATTTACGCTGCTATCGGTGGATACGTGACAAAGTTTGTCGGCAACGAGAACCTCGGAGAGTACTGCTCTGCCCAGGGAGGACCCTTCCTCGGCAAGGCAGCTCTGGCCATGCTGGCACAGCTCACAGGCAAGAGTATCCACGCATTGCCTCACCGCGAGGTCATGGGGGCCATAGGTTCTGCTGTCGCAGTTAAGCAGAGGCTTGATAAGGCTGAGGAAGAAGGAAAGACCTTGGAGAGCGCCTTCCGCGGCTTCGGCCTGATCGATATGGATTTCAACAGGAGCAGCGGCAACTGCAGCTCACTCTTGGGAGAGGATACCTGCGGCAAGAGGGATTGCTACCTCGATGAGTATAAGATAGGTGATGACCGGGTCTATGCCGGCGGCTTATGCCCTAAGGGAGCGACTGATTTCACTGCAAGGGGGCAGACAAAGGATTACACAAAGGTCTATCTTGAGCAGCTGGAGGGCAGCGTATCTGCACTTTCTATCCCGCTCGACCAGCCATCCTCGAACGGCGTGGTGGCCATACCTAGGTCGATGTTCTTCTTCAACGAGCAGGCAGTCTTCTTCGCTGCTTTCTATAATCATCTCGGCTTCGATGTTAAGGTCTCGCCTGAGAGCATGGATGATATCGTCAAGTTGGGCTTCAAGCACTCCCACTCCGAGAACTGTTTTCCTGCAAAGCTGGCGCATGGCCATGCTGCATACCTCAAAGAGGCATTGGAGGGAGAGGATTTCAAGTTGCTTCTTCCCAGCTTCATCGGCACCCAGCTCGAGAACGGCTCTTCCCCAGAGCGCTTGAAGAGCTGCCCATACTCAGCATCTATCAATTACAACATCTCTGCCAACCTTTCCTTGGAGAACGACAGTCTCATGCCCATAATCCGCTTCGACGATCCCAACAACACTCTCGTTGATCGGTTCTACGCTGACCTCAGGAGGGTGTATGGCAGGCGTTTCTCCAAACGGCAGGTAAAGGACGCGTTAGGCCTGGCAGAGGTCGCGCAGGAGGGCTTCAACCGCAGGACGCACTGGATAGGTGAATCGTTCCTCGAGGATATTGAGAACAAGGACACTTATGCTTTCGTTGGCATCGGCCGCGGCTACACTATCTTCGACCCCAAGGCATCTGCTGAGACAGGCTCCTTGTTCTCCCAGCGTGGCCTGGAGTTCATGCCTGCTTATTTTTTTGACACGGGAGAGATAGACATCACTGACATTGTCCAGAATATGTTTTGGCAGCAGGGCAGGCGGATAATCCAGGACGCCTTGTTTGTCGCAGAGCACCCGAGGCTGTTCCCGGTCTTGATGACCAACTATGCCTGCGGTCCTGACTCGTTCCTCTTTTACCATCTTGCTAGGATATTCGATACTGCGGACAAACCCTTCTTTGAGCTGCAGACAGACGGCCACAGCTCTAACGCACAGTACGGCACCAGGATCCTGGCTAACAACGAGGTCGTCAAGGAGAGGTTGGGACTGGCATGAAACCCGAAGACTCATCCGGCTTGCAGGCGCGGCTCGATAAGAAGTATGACACTTCAAGGCCTATGCCTGACAACCTCAACGAGCGCACGTGGGGCATACCTTACTCAGGTGACAGCTCTTACGGCCTTGCAGCCGCTTTGCAAGGTGTCGGCATCCCTGCTGAGGTCATGGAAGAGACCTGCACCGAGCACACTTACGGGCTTGCGGAGAAGAATGTCATAACCCAGACCTGCGAGCCCTTCCGCATCCTGATAGGTGATGCCCTGGCCTGGCTGGAGAAGAAATCAGAGAAGCATGGCCAGGACGAGCTTGCCTTGTTCCAGCCCACTGCCGAGGGTCCGTGCAGGCAGGGGCAGTACACACAGGTTATGAGGCTCATCCTCGACAGCAACGGGTATGAGGGGGTGCCTATTGTCAGCCCTTCTGGCAAGACCAACTATTCTGAGTTGGACCTGCCTCCTGATCAGAGAGACGATCTTGTCAAGCTGGCTTTCAAGAGCATCTTCGCCCTGGACATATTATATAATGCCCTGCTGAGGATCAGGCCTTACGAGAAAAAGCCTGAAGTCGGGAACACGGCCGGAGAGCTCAAGTACAAGGAGCTTCTCGGTCATCTGTGCGATGAGATCAGGTCTGGCGGCCACGGCCTTGAGGACGCGATGTACACTGCTGCTGCCGAGATGTCAAAGGTGGACTTTGACCGCTCCCGACGGTTCCCGATAGCTCTTGTGAACGGCGAATTCTTCATGAGGCTCCATCCGGGAGCCAACCACTATATCTCTAAGCTGTTGGAGGGCTCTTTCAGCAGGCCTTTGGAGACACTTGTCGCATCCACAGCCGAATGGTTCCTTTATGTCAACAGCTGGAACTACCAGGATGCGAAGCAGGCCATGAGCCTTAGGCATCCGTCCTCGCTGATTGATGTTTTCAAGAAGGGTATCAATAGATGGTACATGAACAAGCAGAAGGACATTCTCTGGATGCCTTTCGAGGATCTTCTCAGGGGCAGGGAGATACATGACGCTTACGACTATTCGAAGAAAGCCGAGGACCGAGGCATATTCCACACCGCCATTGAGGGTGAGTCTCCGATCACTGTCGGCACGACTTACCTCTTCATCGAGGGCCATTTCCGGCCTGTGGGCGATGCCGCAATCAGCGGCATATGCCATGTCGGGCCCTGGCAGTGCATGCATGAGACTGTTGCCACGTCTGTATCTCAAGCATTGATTAGGAACGCACGCGAGAGGGCTGGCTCAGCTGCTGACAAGATACTGCCGTATGTTGACCTGGCATTCTCAGACGCTCCCGAGCCGCAGATGATGCCCAAGCTAGCATCCTTCGTCGATGCCTGCTATCAGAAGAGGGATACCCTTCTGGGCAGATAGGCCGCGTAGAAATCCGATAGAATGAGATTCTTTTTGATCCGGTTACGCGACTGATTTTTATATGAGCGTGACCATGTTGACTTTCGCGAGGATCAAAAAGAACCAGGATTTCTACGCGGCCGGCAGATAAGCGTTTATATATACAACCGGCTCTGTCCTAAGTCTGGCGACTCGGTCGCGCTGAATGTTGCTTGCTCTCTTTTCCCGCCTCGCCCCCCAAAGACGGAGTCTTGGGCGCAAGTGAGCTTTGCTCACTTTGCGTGGCAGGGCGGGAAAAGAGAATCTGCCTGCAAGCGAGGAAGGCAAATTGACACTCAGGACAGAGCCAATCATACCGAAAGCTTTAAATACCCCTATTCAGTGGTAATTCGTATGATTAGCACATATGATACTAGCTACAGTCCTGGACAGCAGCAGGGCTACCAAGGACTGAATGGTCTTCTTACTCAAAAGAGTCTCAGACAGGACAGGCAGAAGCCGATGAATGATCGAGGCACTGAGAACGCTCCGAGACCCAACTCTTGGAAAGCCCTTCTGATCGCTCAGCCCTGGCTCGCAACCCACAGCTCACCCATAATCGGCCCGCAAAAGAGTCCTGTCGAGAAGGAGGACTCGTCGCTATACTCGGAGAACACACGCGTCTTCGAGATGATGAAAGAGATGGGTGGTGATGCTGGTCCGAAACAGGGCCAGGAGGAAAGGAAGGATGTCTCAGACTCCCTTGATCCGGTCGCTGCGCTGATGAGCTATGCTCAGCCCAAGGACAAGAAGAAGGATCCAGCCCTGCAAAAATATGAGGGGAGATATCAGATGTACGGAAAGGACGGAAAGTCTCCCTCTGCGATTAGATATGATCCTCATGAGAAACCAGAGAACAAGCGGCTGTATACGCCGTCAGGCATAGAAGAGAAGGTGGCCTATCTTGTTGTCCAGGACGCAAAAGATCCTGAGAGGAGGGATATTTACGCTTTGCCTGAAGGAGTATTGAGCACAGAAAAATCCAAGGGTTACGACGGGCTGGAGAAAAGGGTGTCTTACGAGCTGGCTGACGGCCAGAAGCTCTACTTGGAGCAGCAGGAAGGCCCGTATGATAATGTTTATGCTGCCTTCACAAACGACGTCGATGCGATGAGCGACATGCTCGTCTACCACCTGCTCGCCACTCATCCAGATTACGTCTTGATGCAGACCCCTTCATCCATGTACAGGGGATATTATGAGCATTCTGTGAACTAGAGTTCATTCTGACAAAATTATTAAACCGCACCTGATTCCCTCGCCTGATGAGAGACATCCTACTTATTGGCGGAATGGGCGCTGGCAAGACCTCACTGGCGATTGCCATGAGGAACCAGGACGCTGGCATAAACTATGTTCCCATGGCCTTATACACTGCTTATTCACCTCTTTCCCTGCTGGATACTCATCCCGACCTTCTCGCAATGCCAAAACCCGGATTCCTGGCTGCTGTCACCAATCCTCCTGAAGAGATCGGAGAATTTCATCGCGAAGAGATGGACGACATCGGCCAGAGGATAATCGAAGCTTACGGCGGCACCATAATGGCTGAGATAGCCCTGGCTGCGCGCAAGGACAATGCAAGGAACGTCATCGACAACATCTCCAAGGCATCGAACGTCAGCTATCTCAAGGAGAAAGGCCTCTACATCGTCGGGCTCGACTGCTCCTTCGACACCCAGGTCGAGCGAAGGATGCGGGACCATAAGGGCATGGATCCCGAAGACAGGCCTCATCTGGAGGAGCAGGTCAGGAGAACGAACGAGCACTTCGAGATAGATGACATCCTCAAGCTGACCCATACTATAATCGACACCGAATCCATCGGCCTCGACGATTACCCTTCTGTCGCCGAGGATATCCTCTCGGCAGTTAGATGAATGCTGGGAAGGACCTTGACCGAGATGGGATATAATAGATAAAGGGAATTTAACCACTTCAGAGAAAAAATATAAATAGAAGATAATGATTACCCCATCTTGGGTGATATAAGATGGATAAAAAAACAGGTCTTATCATTGGTTTAACTACTACAGCTGCTTTGACGGTTCCTTCCGCTGCCCAGGCGATTATTCAGACAGAGGGAGGCTATACAATTCCGCATGAGATCGTCTTTGGGACACCCGGAGAGATCAATGGACCTCACCAACTGACACCTGGTGGCTATATGAGCAGATTTGGTTATTCGATTGCTATCCGCCCAGGTGATAATTATACTTCTATCGCTGAACGGCTTTGTGATGAGTTCGGATATGAGCCTACAAGGAAAAATGTGGGACGGGTGCTCCTTAGATTGATGCAGGATAACAATCTTCTCGCCACACAAAAGAATGACTTCATCATGGGAGGGGAAGGTGGTAACGTACCTGGTTCTGATGGGCTTCCAGACCTATTATATTCACAGAACCCTGATGGATCACCCACTGGATTGATATATGTCACATCGATTCAGGAGGGGGATTGCAAGATTGTCGACCTCTCTATTGCGTATCCAGACCTCCCGCCCGGGACAATGATGGCCTTCCCAAGATCAGTTCATCTCGGGCTTGATTGGAACAGGCACGCAGGCAGGTCAATATCCCCATCTTCAAATGATCCGAATGCAGGCACTGCAAGAAGCTTGTATACCTGCTTATTGGAGGATGAATCAGATTTAGAGAGATACCAGCACATGGAATCCAGGGTTATGTATTGGGATGCTTATGAATCCAAAGGTCGCGCACGCGTCTCAGATGTTGTTGATCTTGTCATCAAGATAGGTAAACCTGGCTTCACCCCAAAGGCAGAGGCATCAACTGGAAGGATACAGCTGACCGTGCCATTGCATGAAATTCTTGAGAATGACATGGATCTGCGGAAAGCTGTTGAGAGTAGTTGGAAACGGGCCACGACCTACCGGCCTGGCAGGATTGCGCTTTGAATGATGAGGGGGACCCACAAGCAGAGGAGATTACTTATCCTATTAGCCTTCTTTTATAACCGAAAAGAATAAATAATATCCTCAAATACCCCCGCTTGGGGTGATGATAATGGATCAAGCCGTCGTAATGGAGATTGCCAGCAAGGTAGGTATAAATGTTCATGAGCATTGCAGTCCTTTAATTACGTCCTATCAATGCGTCAGGTCGGATTCGCCCGGTCTGGCTCTCATGGCAGAGCACGTCGCAGATTTCCATAGGCAGAATGTCCCCATTGATCCCAACGACATCACTTGCCTCTTTGATGCAATAGATGAAGTCCAAGAAATTTCTAGGCAACATCCTTCAGAGGATATGCCTTATCTTGCTGCAAGGACTCAGGAGTATTATGGGAGCATCATCTCAGTTGTTCTATGAATCAGAAAGGAAACTGCGGGGGAAGGGACTTTCTCACTGACGTTCGGAGCCTTGCCGCTCCGGGCGCCAAGAGTCGAACCCCTGAACCCACTAAGGGACTGGATATCACGCAAGTCATCGCCAGGAAGGTTTTCTTCCCAGCTCAGCACTCGTCTTGAGTCCAGCGCGTCTGGTCACCTATACAGGTTTTGACCACTTCGCTACCCCCGCAATAGCCATAAGAGAATTCTGAGAGTTTTTAAAGATTTGGTATTGATCATTTTGAAGCCAGATGCCTCGCTGCTTTTATCAAGGCCATGCAGCCCTGCCCTGCGGAGATGACATATTGGTATTCATGACCAGAGGCGCAGTCTCCTGCAGCGAATATCCCGGGGACCGGAGTCTTCGCCTGGCAGTCGATCATGATATGGCCATCCTCGTCCAGCGGGACCGTGCCTTTGAAAATGCCTGTGTTCGCTACCCTGCCTATCTCGATTATCACGCCTTTCACGCTCAGGGTCTTCTCCTCGCCGTCCTGCTCGTATCTCAGGCCGTTGACGAACTTGTCTCCGAGTATCTCTTTGGTCTCCGTGTTGTACAACACTTCTACTTTCGGGTTGCTCTTGACTTTTTCCTGGAGGTATTCGTGGGCCGTGAATTCCTTTCCTCTGACGACCAGATAGATTTTTTCCGCCAGGTCTTTCATGAAGTCCACTGCTTCCAGCCCAGCATCTCCGCCGCCGATTATCGCAACGTCCATTCCCGAGAAGACAGGGCCGTCGCATATTGAGCAGTAGGTAACACCCTTGTTCGCCAGCCTCTGCTCGCCTGGCACGCCCAATTTGCGGGCGTTCGAGCCCGTGCAGATTATGACTGTCTGTGTCTCATAGCTTCCCTTGTCAGATGTGACCTTGAAGTTACTGCCCATTTTCTCCAGCTTTTTCACGATCTCTGTCTTGACCTTTACATCGTTGAACTCCATCTGCTTCTCCATGACTGATGAGAACTCCAAGCCGGTCGTCTTGACAATGCCAGGGTAGTTCAGGACCTCTCCGCTGATGTTGAACTGCCCGCCGAAATTATTTGACAGGATCTCGAACTTCATGCGCTTTCGCGCTGCGTACATGGCTGCAGTCAGGCCTGAGATGCCTGCTCCGATTATGATCGTGTCGTACACGTTCATCCTCCTGTCAAGCCTTTGAGGTATTTTATCGCATTGCCTGGCGAATCACTCTTCTGGATGTATGAGCCGCACACAAGCAGGTTCGCCCCGGCTTCATACGCATCTTTTGCCGTTTCTAAGGCGATGCCCCCATCTACTTCAATGTCCATCTCTGGATTCAGCTTCCTGAGCTGCCTCACCTTGTCCAGGGTCTCTGGCAGGAAGGGGCTGCCGTAGAATCCGGGGTTTACGGTCATGACGAGCACCTGGTCCAGTTCTGACAGGTATTGTTCGATCTCCTCAACAGGTGTCTCGGGGTTTATCGCCAGCCCTGCCTTCTTCCCTTTGGACTTGATGAGTGATATCGCTGCCCGCGCATCCTTGCAGCTCTCGTAGTGGAAGATGAAGACGTCAGCCTTCTCCCAGTTCTGCTCTATCCATTCCTCTGGCTGCTCGACCATGAGGTGTGCTTCATACACTGGTCCTTGAGGCAGCTTGAAGTCGAAGTAGAGCGAGGTGTTCTGGACGAACTTGCCGTCCATGATGTCGAGCTGCACTTTTTCGGCATGGCCTGATACTTTCTCTATCCTTTCGTCCAGCTCTTCCTGGTTTGTGGCGATTATTGCCGGGATTATTTCCGTTTTCATTTTCCCACCCTTGAAATGGACATATCTCACCTATATATAAATTCTTACATGAGATTCCGTATGGGCCATTATCTATAAGGGTTATCGATAGAACTATCTCAATCCGCGGAGCTTGCTCTCGATATCTGTGAGCTCGATTTCGAGCTTGTCGAGCTCTGACTTCGGCTTCGTGGGCTGCGCAGGTCTTGGTTTCGGCCTGTCCACTTTCTTCACGGGCTTCTTGACCGGCTTCGGCTGCTCATGGGGCAGCAAGGATTCAATCTTTCGCTTCTGCTCAATTATCGATGAGAGCTTGGCCGTGGGGAGGTGTATCCTCAGCTGGGCTGTGAGCCTCTGGAGCTCTTTCCCCACCCCCTTCAGCTTCGCCATCTCTGTCAGCTTCTCTTCGTGGATGCGTTTGCGTTCTTGGAAGGCCTTCAAGGAAGTCACCACAGCTTTTGATGACTCCAGTATGTCCTTCCTCAGCTCCACTGGGTCCCTGACGCCGATGAATATTGCTTCGTCCTTTTCCATTCTATAACCCTTCTGGCTCGAACAAGGTCTTGTCGATGAAGCTCATCTTCCTCTGGACTTCATCTAGTTCGTTCCGCCACTGGTCGAGCTCTGCTTCCTCGTGCGATTTTAGCTCTTCTATCTTCTTTATGGTGGCTCTCCCTTCGTCCAGTTTGCCCTTGATCGAGTTGATGATTTCAATAATCTCCTTGTACTCGTCAATTTTCACGAAAATCGGAGCAACATCTTTATGCTCTTCTCTCATAGGTATCACCCTGATTCGAACAGCTTGCTGTCTGCGAGCAAAAACTTTCGTTGCAGGTCTTCGAAGACCCTTCGCAGTTTTGTCAGCTCGTTCTCTTCTTTTGACTGTCGCTCAGCATAATGGAACACCGTCTCGTCGAATGCCTTCAGCCCTGACTTCATGCCGGTTAGGTGCTCAAGTATGTTTCGGTATTCTTTCACATTCACGAATATGTCTCCTTCATGCCTAATCCTTCCCCCGAAGTATGGCATCGGGGGACCTGGCATGACTGGTTCTGGTACCGGAGGAATATGGGGGAGCTGGTCCAATATGTTATCAAAGTGCTCAGCCTCTCTGTGCAGCTCATGGACCGGTGGGAGATGCGTTGTGTGTCGCATCGCTCTAGGATGGGGAGGCGGGTGCGGCGGAGGATGGGGAGGCGGATGTATGGGTACTGGATGCGCGTGTCCAGGCGGCCTAGGCAGTTCATGGAATGGCGCTGCTGCTTTCTGAGGCTCTGGTATGTGCAGGTCCATCGGCTTGTCGTCCATGAAATCAGGCAGCATGGGCTTTTCAGGGCCTGCACCGGCATCAGGCAGGGGCAATCCCATCTCCTTTGCTGACATCGGGTGAGGTGGAGCGTACTGGGGTGGTGGCTGTATACTGACCGATTTGTACCCTTCCATGATGGGCGGCGGCGCTGGCGGTGCGTCTAACTCACCGAACGGGCCGACATCCTTATTCTTATCTTTCTTGAAGAAACCAAACATTCCCTCACCACCAGGTGAATCAACAGTTACAGTCTATTAAAACTTTTAGTATCATTATAGAATGGTAATCGTTAAAAAGGTGTCGTCAGGCCTGAATGTTCATTGATGGCTGAATATATTCTCAATAACAACAATTAATAAAAGGGAGACTAAACCCCCTCCATTTTTTAGGATGAAAGGATTCAAGGGGCGGGATATCATATCCATCAGCGATTTCTCTAAGCAGGAGATCCTTCACGTGTTGGACACTGCCAAGAACTTCGAGAACTATCGCAACCCCTCTCTTCTCAAAGACAAGATGCTCGCCACCCTTTTTTTCGAGCCGTCCACCAGGACCAGGATGAGCTTCGAGGCCGCGATGCATTTCCTCGGCGGCAGGGTGATTGGGTTTTCTGATGCCCGGCTCACTTCCATCTCAAAGGGCGAATCGCTCTGGGATTCCATACGCATAGTGGAGGGATACAGCGATGTGATCGTCATGAGGCACCCATTCGAAGGCTCTGCCCGGCTGGCAGCTGAGGCTGCTAACATCCCTATCATCAACGGCGGCGATGGGGCCAACCAGCACCCCACCCAGACCTTCCTCGACCTCTTCACGATCTACAAGAGCAAGGGGACTATCGACAAGCTGAAGGTCGGCTTCTTAGGTGATCTGAAGTACGGCAGGACCGTGCATTCTCTTGCCCGCGCCCTCTCTTTGTTCGGGGCAGAGATGTATTTCATCTCACCTGCCGAGCTGAGGATGCCCAGTGATGACATCGAACACCTCAAGAAGGAAGGCATCGTTTTCCATGAGGTGGAAGACCTCATCGGGACCTGTCCGAAGCTTGATGTCCTATACACGACCAGGATACAGAAGGAGCGCTTCCCTGACGCTGCCGATTACGAGAAGGTCAAGGGTGTATACAGGGTTGACAATTCCATGCTCAAGCACGTGAAGCCGGAGCTGAAGATACTCCATCCGCTTCCCAGGGTCGATGAGCTGAGCCCTGAGATCGACAACAGCCCCCATGCGGTCTATTTTGAGCAGGCCGCCAACGGTGTGCCGGTGAGGGCCGCGCTGCTTGCGCTTGTGCTGGGTGTTGCAGAATGAAAGAGCTAAAGGTGACTGCGATAGAGAACGGGTCTGTGATAGACCACATCCCCACTGACAATACATTCAATGTCATCGGGATACTCAAGCTGGACAGGCATGACGACACGATATTGATAGCCACCAACCTGCCGAGCAAGAAGCTTGGCAAGAAGGGCATAGTCAAGGTCTCTGGCAGGCAGCTCACCAAGGATGAGGCGAACAAGATAGCCCTTGTGGCCCCTGACGCCACAATCAACATCATAAAGGATTTTGAGATTGTGGAGAAGCTCAAGGCGTCCCTTCCAAAGCAGCTCGTCAATGTCTCCAAGTGCTTCAACCCGAACTGCATCACCAACAGGGACAGTGTGGTACCCAAGCTCTGTGTCGAGTCTGCCAGGCCGTTGAGGCTGCGCTGCGAGTACTGTGAGCGCTCGATGACACAGAAAGATATACAGCTGGTCTAGATGAATATTGCCATTCTCAACGGGAAGGTCTTCCTCCCAGGCATGATTACTGAGGCCAACCTCCTTATAGAAGATGGAGTCATAAAGAGCATCTCCAAGCAGAGGCTTCCTGCTGACAAGGTTATCAATGCCCGAGGATTGTATGTATTGCCAGGCATCATCGACTGCCATGTCCACATGCGCGAGCCTGGCCAGACTGAGAAGGAGGATTTTGTGACAGGCAGCTGCTCTGCTGCAGCAGGAGGCGTGACCACATTCCTTGACATGCCCAACAACAGACCGCCTACCTTGACCAAGGACCTGTTGGAAGAGAAGAGGCGGCTCGCAAAGAGATCGGTCGTGAACTTCGGTTTCCACTTCGGATCATCCCCCGACACATTGAACGAGCTTGTCCCTGAAAACACAGCCTCGACCAAGGTCTTCCTTGATGAGAGCACTGGCAGCCTGTCAATAACAGATGACACTGTCCTGGAGCAGGTCTTCAGGAGAAGCAGGCTCGTGACTTGCCATGCTGAGGGAGAGAATGTCAGAAAGGCCCTGGAGTTTTCCCATAAGACATCGACTCCTGTCTCGATTTGCCATGTCAGCACTGCTCAAGAGCTGCAGGCTCTGCAGAAGGATCCGCCGCTGGGCATCGAGGCCTGCCCCCACCATCTATTCCTAAGCCAAAATGATGACACCGGACCCTTCACCTTGATGAAGCCCCGCTTGAAGCCTAAGGATGATGTGGCCGCGTTATGGCAGGCAATCTCGAACGGTCTGATTACCCACGTAGCTTCTGATCATGCACCGCACACGATCGAGGACAAAGAGGGAGGCATGCCGCCGTACGGCGTTCCAGGCGTTGAGACAATGCTTCCCTTGCTGCTCGACGCTGTCAACAAAGACAGGCTCAAGCTCAATGACGTCGTCAGGCTTTGCAGCCAGAATCCTGCCAGGATCTTCAAACTGCAGGGCAAGGGTTCTATCAGTGTAGGCAACGGCGACCTCACCCTCGTCGACTTGAAGCTCAAGAGGAAGGTCAAAGCAGATACGCTGCATTCGAAGTGCGGCTGGACACCCTATGAGGGAAAAACCCTTAAAGGATGGCCTGTATACACAATAATCAACGGCACGTTGGTCTATGACGAAGGCGCCATGATCCCCGGACAAGGAATGGAGGTTAAATATGAAAGAGATCGCAAGGATCCTGCTTGACATCAAGGCGATTAAGTTCAGCCCTGACAAACCATTCACCTATGTCTCCGGTATCAAGAGCCCTATCTATACTGACAACAGGCTTCTCATCTCTTACCCCGAGCAGAGGAAGAGGATCATTTCAGCTTTCAAGGAACTGGTTGAGAAAAATAAACTCCAGCCAGATGTGATAGCTGGGACAGCATCAGCAGGCATACCGTTCGCTTCGTGGCTTGCAGAAGCACTGGATCTCCCTATGGTCTATGTCAGGAAAGCCACCAAGGAGTATGGGGCTGCCAAACGCATAGAAGGTATCCCCCCCAAGGGAAAGAAGGTCATGCTGGTGGAAGACCTGATCTCAACAGGCGGCAGCTCACTCTCTGCGATTGAAGCTCTGAGAGAGGCTGGAGCCAAGGTTGAGCACTGCGTAGCCATCTTCAGCTATGGCATGCAGAAGGCTGTTGACGGCTTCAAGGATGCAGGCATCACCTTACACCACTTGACCGGGTTCGAAGAGGTCATCGACGAAGCTATTGCCGCCGGATATATGAAAGAGGCTGACAAAAGGATTGTCTTATCATGGGCCAAGGATCCGAAAGGGTGGAAGCCGTGATCATAAAGGGGAAACAGAGCCTGATTCCCGCCTGCGACCTCGCAAGCATCGACGAGCTGAGGCATCTGGTTGAGCAGACCCATGGCTTAGAAGGCATCGGCGCCTACAAGATCGGGTTCCAGTTGGCCTTGCCCTTCGGCCTGAAGGAGGTCGTGAAATGCATTAGGGGGCTGACGGACAAGCCTATCATATATGACCATCAGAAAGCCGGCACAGACATACCGGCTACAGGAAAGAAGTTTTTCAAGGCCTGTGAGGGTGTCGACGCTGTGATCATCTTTCCCCAGGCAGGGCCTGTGACAGAGGAGCAGTGGATCAATGATGCTAAAGAGGCTGGGATGCCTGTCATCGTCGGTGGGGAGATGACCCACCCGGGTTACCTTCAGAATGACGGTGGTTTCTTGGCGAATGATGCGCCTGAACGTATATACAAGCTTGCATCCTCTTTGGGTGTCACGGATTTCGTGGTGCCGGGGAACAAGCCTGAGCGCATCATCCATTACAGGGAGCTGTTTGACGATCTCGGCATAACACCCACTTTCTATTCGCCTGGACTGGTCAGTCAGGGCGGTGAGCTCACCACCGCAGCTGCTGCCGCAGGAGAGAACTGGCACGCAATCGTCGGGCGCGCGTTGTACGACGCCAAGGACATCAGGAAGGCTGCTGAACAGCTGTTGGCTTTCCGCAAAGAATAAATAACCCCTCATCCTCTTTTCGCTTATGAGACCTTCTATCGGTGTGTGCGGCTCGGCCGGACAAACATCAAAAGAGACTGAGGCTAAGGCTTTCGAGATAGGCAGAGAAATCGCCAAACGCGATGTTGTTCTTCTCACAGGTGCCACAACAGGAGTTTCGTTGGCTGCTGCCAAGGGTGCGAGGAGCGAGGACGGATTGGTGATTGGCATCAGCCCTGCCCCGAACAGGGAGAAGCACAAAGAGCTAGGCATGCCTGTTGAGCCATTCGATAGCATAATCTTTACCGGCCACGGCTGGAAGGGTCGCAACGTCATCTTTGTGAGGAGCTGCGACGCTGTCGTGATAATCGCCGGCATGGCAGGCACCCTCAACAAATTCACAGTTGCCTTTGACGACGAGAAGTACATCGGCGTGCTGAAGGGCTCTGGATTTGTGACAGAACTGCTTCCACAGATATCGAAGGCGATCGACAAGGGCGGCCAGGCAGAGAATGTCTTCTTCGAATCTGATTCCAAGGCTTTGATTGGTGAGTTGGTTGAAAGGATTAAGGGATGAAATAGATATTTTATCCAAATTAGAAAGCTTTATAATAGTGCCAATTTCCCCATTATATTATGCTTTTTCGAAATGCTTCAATAAAAGATGTAAATCACTGTACTCAGCTTGCTAAACAAGAAAATGAAAGTTATTGGACCAAATTAGATTTTTTTAATTGCATACAAAATACGAATGCCATTTTCTTGGTTGTGGAAATAGATAACAATTTGGTTGGTTACCTCACTGGTTTTATTGTGCCGACTAAAAACGATGAAGCCCTGATACATGAATTGAGAATTGATTTAAAATATAGGGGACAAAAAATAGGGACAAAATTAGTAGATAAATTTTGTAAAGAGGCATTTCGAAAAGGTGCAAAGACGATTTATGCAATGATTGAACCAAAATTAAAATCATTTTATATTGATTCATGTAAATTTAAAGAATCGGGTAATTGGATTGAAGCTTCTAGAAAATTTGACGAAGAAAAATAAACTGCCCATTCATTGAGAAAAAAGGAGGCATAATCGTAAGGCAGGCAATTTCCTTTTTATCGCTTTGCAGCTGGCGGACGGGATGCCTATTTATATTGATGTGAGAATTTTTTTAGGATGATTGCCTTTTACTTCAACATCGACCTTATCGTTGACAATATTGACTACTGCGTGTGTTTCACTTGCCATTCCTTTATCAGCTTCATTTTCAACCAAAGATTGGATTGAAAAATATGGGACACCATCATGGATGTGCTGTTTATCCCAATGCAGATGGCTGTTGAACACTGCAATGACTTTATTTGATGTAGAAATAATATTTCTGATATCTTTCCTGTTTGCAATGAGGCAGTTTTCAGGCATCCCTTCGAACCAGGGATTTCCTGTTAGGTCTTGGTCAGCCAACCCATGATGGACAAACACCACACATTTTTTATTGGTCGTGTCCAATTCTTTTTGTAGCCATATTTTTTGTTCACCCTCAACCCAACTGGTCCTATCTTCAGATACTTTTGAAAACAAGACTATGAAATGAAATCTGCCTGAATCAAATGCGTAATATAAGCTCTTTTGATGGAATAATTTTGAAAGTTCCTCTTCAGAGATATTTTTCAAATCTTTATTTCCTGCGACATAATAAACAGTGCACCTTAGCTTCTTCAGCAATTGAACTATGTAATTGATATGTTCCTTGTCTTTGATTTTGTTATCCTGTTCAATCAGATCGCCCAGAACAACTACAAATTCGGGTTTTATTTTATTGTTCATTTCTTTGACAAAATTATCCAAATATATTTTTACATCTTTATTCATCTTTCGTAGAACTCCTTTATGATGGCCTTCCGGACCCAGATGGATGTCGGTTATGATTGCGAACTTCATAATCCTGTCGGGAGGTCGATGAACGCCGTAGATATCTTGAACTTCTTCTTGAGGTGGCCTGCCAATGCTTTCAGGCCGAGGGTCTCTGTGGCGTAATGGCCTGCGAAGATTATGTTGAGGCCGAGCTCTTTCGCAACAGGTATGGCTATGTGCTGCGTCTCGCCTGTGAGCAGAGCGTCCAGACCGAGCCGCTTCACTTCTTCCAGCGCATAGCTGCCATCTCCTGAGATTATTCCGATCCTCTTGACTGTTGTCGGCCCGTGATGCGCCACAATTGATCTCGTTCCGAGCGATGAGTTGATCTTGGAGACAAACTTAGATAAGGGTATTGCTTTCTCGAGCGTGCCAATCTTGCCCAGGGGGATTGATTCATATCTGCCGAAGTCACCCGCTTGCTTCAGCCCTAACAGCTTGAGGAGCTGGGCGTTGTTCCCCAGCACCGGATGCGCATCTAGGGGTAGGTGAGCAGCGTATAGTGCCAGTCCGTTCTTGATTGCGGCCCTTATCCGGAAATACAGTGAGCCTGTGAGCGGCTTGGGTATGCCCCAGAAAAGGCCGTGGTGCACAAATAGTATGTCTGCCTGCGACGCGGACTCTATGCTCTCGACAGAGGCGTCCACTGCGAAAGCTGCCTGTTTCACATCCCGGTCAGAAGATATCTGGAGGCCGTTCAGGCTCTTGTCCTCGATCTCCCGTACTCTCAGGAGGTCATCGCTGTAGCTGACGAGCTCCCGAAGGCTAACCATGTTTAAGGGCCTCTGCTATCACTGGCGAGATGTCGATCCTGTTTGTCTTGTGGGGGATTGTGTTTGTCGTCACAACTTTCGCGCCCAGCCTCTTGAGCTTGAGATCTGCCTTGCCTGAGAATATGCCGTGCACACCTATGCAGATTATGCTTCGTGGCCGGTGCTTCTTCACTTCTTTCACAGTCTCCATCATGGTGTGGCCTGAGCTGATGATGTCGTCCACCAGTATTGCGGTCTTGCCTTTCAGGCCGTCCTTGAACCCCGATATCTTCACGTTCCTGTCGCCATAGCGTTTCTTCAGGAGTATCCTTGCCTTGGTCCCGGAAAGCTTGGCCACTTTCCTTGCCCATTGGTATGACTCTGCGTCAGGCCCGACTATGAAAGCGTCTGAGTGGTGCTTCTTGATGTACTCTGCTATCGCTCCCACTGCAGAAAGCCTTGTCGATTTGGTGGGGAATATCTTGCTTAGCCTGTGTACGCGGTGGAGGTGCGGGTCTATTGTGATTACCCTGTCCGCATACCTGGAGAGCAAGCGCCCGAAGATCATGTTGGAGATGCATTCTCCTTGGTTGAATCGCTTGTCCTGCCGCATGTATGGCATGTACGGCGCGACCAGGGTTATGCTCTTGGCCCCAAGCTCTTTTGCTGTGGCCAGGGCGAAAATGAGGGGCATGACCTTGGCATCCGGGCGGTGTATCTGCGCGACAACAACCAGCTCCTTTCCCTTGACCTCAGGTATTTTTATCAGGCCCTCGCCGTCCGGGAAGTCATGCTTTCCGAACTGAACATAAGAAGACTTGGCGCGCCGTGCCACCTTCCTGGCCAGGTCAGACGACTCCTCGAACGACGCGATTATCATATCACTCTTTCTTGTGCTGTGCCTATTTAAAGGTTTCTGGTTAGTGTTTCAAAGGGAAGAACGTCCCGTCCACACAGCTCCTCTCCCCGGCCGGTGTTGCGCACCGTCCGCAGATGCCGTTGCCGCACATGGTCTGGTATTCTATGGAGGACAGGATGTTTTCTGGCTTGATGTGCTTCTTCTCTATCTCGATGGCTTTCTGTTGCATCTGTTCAGGGCCGCAGTTGATGCATATGTCTGGCTTGAATGCGAGCATATGCCTCTCGAGTATGTCTGTCACCAGTCCTTTCTCGCCGTAGCTTCCGTCGTCGGAGACACAGCTGACTTCCTTGCATGCCAGCGGGAATTCCTTGAGGAACGAGAGGTGCTTCTTGTCCTCCCCTCCCACCAGCAGGCACGTGTCTGGTTTCCTTTTGGCGAGCAGGTGAAGGGCGGCCACCGCAGTTCCCCCCACCACCAGTAATGCCTTGCCTCGTATCTTGAGCGGGTTGCCGTACGGCCCCCTTATATATAATGGGTCTCCTGGATTAAGCTTTGCCAGCTCGTCTGTGAACCGCCCTCTCGGCTTGAACAGCAGTGTGGCCGGCTCGTCGTCGAATATGGCAAAGGGCTTCTCTCCCTTTCCGGGTATCCAGGCGAATATGAACTGGCCGGGCTGGATGTCGTAGTTCTTGTCCAGCTTCAGCAGGATTAGGTTGTCTGCGAGCTGCCTCCTCTCTGCTATCTTGAACTTGACATATTTCATGTTGGTTTCCTTCAAATGTCTTGGCGCAGCATCACTGCCTGTCTCAAAATCCCCCTTCAGGGCCTTGAAGTACAGTTTCATCTCTGACGTATTCATCCCTGCCAGGGCTGACCCTATGCCGAAGAAGCTTGCGCCGGCTTTCTTGTATCGTTTGATGTCTTCTGCGGTTGAGATTCCGCCGCAGGCGATTATGGGCTTGTCTGTCAGATGCCTTATCTTCTTCACGCAGGCTATACCAAGGTTGAGTATGGCTTTGCCTGACACCCCGCCTTGTTTGTTGCTCAGCACATCGTGCCCGTCTACTTTGAACTCTGTTGGGCCTTTGGTGTTTATGGCTACAAAGCCCCGAGCCCCTCCTCCGAGCGCTGCTTTGATGGTTGTCTCCATGTCTAGATTGGGTGATATCTTCACAACGACCGGTTTTCCGAAGGAAGCAGCTGTATGGGTAAGCTTCTCTACCAGCTCCGGGTCCTGGCCGCAGGCCTGCCCGTAGCGCTTGGAATGCGGGCAGGATATGTTGAGCTCGAAGCCATCCACGAGACTGACAAGGGTTCCGGCAACGTGTTTGATATCCTGTTCTGTACTGCCGAAGATTGATGCGAGCAGGAACTTATCTTTGGGAATCTTCGCTTTCTTAAGTCTCTCAGCGAACTCTTTGCAGCCCGGGTTTGCCAGGCCCACAGCGTTTATGAACGAGAACGGCGTATACTGGGCCAATATCGGCTCGCGGTTGCCTTCCTTGGGCTCTGGCCCGATGCTCTTGGTTGTGAGGATGCCGATCTCTGGTATCTCGTTGGCTATCCGCTCAAGGACCGGCACCTCGGTCATGACTATGCCTGAAGGTATGGTGAATGGGCCGGATATGGGCTTGCCGAACAGGGAATAGGTGGCCATTGGCTCCGAAATCATTGTATTGCTTAATAAAATTAATGTTTCCAGGGTTTCCACAGGAAACAGGGGGGTGTGTTTTGAGGATTTATGTATACTGCTGCCCCTGGAGAGCCTTGGAAAAGGCGGAAACCGGGTTTCCACAGGAAATCAAGGTGGCTGAAATCCTTGAAGATATAGCTTATAAAGCCCCTATTTAAAAATAAAAGTATTTATAAAGGAGTTATGCTTCTCCATTTAAAAACAAGGGGTGGAGGTGTCACTCATGCCGAAAAAGGTAGCCAAGAAGGGACCCAAGAAGGATTTGAAGAAGGATTTGAAGGTGTGGAAGAAGGAGATTCAAGTAGTTAACATTGTTGTAAGTACTTCACTCGGGCATGACATCCCGCTTGAGAAGATGGCGGCGACGCTCAGCAACACAGAGTACAATCCTGAGCAGTTCCCAGGCCTGGTCATAAGGATAAAGGAACCAAAGACTTCTGCCTTGATCTTCAGCTCTGGTAAGATTGTGTGCACGGGCGCGCGATCCATGGACAAGGTCGAGGAGTCTATTAAGAAGATAATCAAGAGCCTTGAGAAGATAAACGTCAAGATAACCATTAAGCCTGATATCAAGATCCAGAACATTGTTGCCTCAGGGAGCGTGGGCATGCCCCTTAACCTTAACGTGCTGGCCATGAAACTGGATAACACTGAATATGAGCCAGAGCAGTTCCCAGGCCTGGTATACAAGCTGCCCGAAGCCAAGGCGACGTTCCTGTTGTTCAGCAACGGGAAGATTGTGTGCACCGGCACCAAGAGTGAGGAAGAGGTGCATAAGGCGCTGGACAAGCTCGTAGAGAACCTGAAGAAAGCTACGAAGTGACCGGAAAATTTTTGGTTTTTTCATGATTACCCTTTTAAAGGATTAGATTATCCCATTAGATGGTGGGCTGGATGGACGCTACCGAGCAGATAGGAAAATTCAAGGAATTCATGGAGAACTATTACCAGACCAAGCTCCTTGAACAGGTGAGGAAGGGGGATAAGTTTCTGGTGGTGGACTTCTCCGAACTGTCCAGGTTCGACCCTGGACTGGCTGAGGAGCTGCTTGAGCAGCCTGAAGAGGCCTTCAAGGCGGCAGAGCTCGCCGTGCTGCAGTTCGACCTCCCTGCTGACTTAAAACGTTTTCATGTCAGGTTCAGGAACCTTCCTCAGTCCTCTTCCATCCTCATCAGGAATATCCGGAGCAGCCATATCAATAAGCTCCTTTCGGTTGAGGGTGTTGTCCGGCAGAAGAGCGAGGTGAGGCCGCAAGTTACCAATGCCAGGTTCGAGTGCCCTAGCTGCGGCAACGTCATCCCGATCATACAGGTCGACTCATCATGGAAGGAGCCGACGAGGTGCAGCTGCGGCAGGAAGGGCAAGTTCAAGCTCCTCTCCAAAGAACTGGTCGATGCTCAGGGATTGGTCATTGAGGAGGCTCCCGAAGACCTCGAGGGCGGGGAGCAGCCGAAGAGGATGAATGTCTTCTTGAAGAATGACCTGGTCTCGCCGCTGTCAGAGAAGAAGACCAACCCGGGCACCAAGATAATACTGACCGGTCAGGTCAAGGAAGTACCGATAATCTCTCATAGGGGTACCAAGTCCACCCGGTTCGATCTGTTGATAGACGCCAACTGTGTTGAGACCGCTGCAGAGGACTACTATAACATCGAGATCTCATCTGAGGAAGAGGCGCAGATAAAGGAGATAGCTTCAGACCCGAAGTGTGTACAGCGCCTTGTGAATTCCGTTGCTCCATCAATCTATGGTTTCAGCAAGATCAAGGAGGCCCTGCTTCTCCAGCTCGTCGGGGGTGTGCATAAGGTGCGGGCAGACGGCATGATAACCAGGGGTGATATGCACATCCTGCTTGTGGGGGATCCTGGGGCGGGCAAGTCCCAGCTGCTCAAGCGGATGAACCTGGTTGCCCCTAAGTCGAGGTATGTTAGCGGCAAGGGTGTCAGTGGGGCAGGTCTCACTGCCAGCGTGGTCAAGGATGAGTTCCTCAAGGGGTGGAGCCTCGAGGCCGGCGCATTGGTCTTGGCCAGCAACGGCGTGTGCTGCATAGATGAGTTCGACAAGATGGGTACGGAGGACCGGGCCGCGATGCACGAGGCCCTGGAGCAGCAGACCGTCAGCATAAGCAAGGCCAACATCCAGGCAACGCTCATCGCAAGGACTACGGTACTCGCAGCTGCAAACCCGAAGCTTGGAAGGTTCGACCCTTATGATATACTCGCCAACCAGATCGACCTGCCGCCCACGCTGATCAACCGCTTCGACCTCATCTTTCCCATGAAGGACCTTCCTGACGTGGAGATGGATGAGAAGATGGCCTCTCACATCCTTAACCTCCACCAGCACCCTGATGTGGATGAGCCTGAGATACCCACTAAACTCCTAAAGAAGTATATCGCTTATGCGAGGCAGAATATCCATCCTGTCTTGACAGACGGCGCCTTGAGCGAGATCAAGGAGTATTACCTCAAGATGAGGAACATGAGCGCTGGGGAGGGGGGGATAAGGGCAGTTCCCATAAGCCCGAGGCAGCTCGAGGCCATGATCAGGCTCTCAGAAGGCGCTGCCAAGATGCGCATGAGCAGCAAAGTCACAAAGAGAGATGCCAAGCGCGGCGTTGAACTGCTGCATTACTGCCTGTCCCAGATAGGTATCGACCCGGAGACCGGCAAGATAGACATCGATAGGATAACCACTGGCATCCCAGCTACCGAGCGGGGCAAGATAGTGACGATCAAGGAGATAATCTCTGAGCTGGAGGAACAGCTCGGCAAGACCATACCTATCGACGACGTGATCAGGATGGCGGCAGAGAAGGGCATCTCTGATGACAAGGTCGAGGAGGCCGTGGAGAAGCTCAAGCGCTCAGGCGACATATTCGAGCCCAGGCACGGTTTCATATCAAAGATTTAGGTGAATGCATGGCAACAACACAGTCCCGCCTCGTGGCGGTCAAGCTGGACATCAGCAGCGTATTATCTTCTGACTACCGCGAGGAAGAGGGTTGGGAGCCCAATTACCTGCTGCTGGGTGATGCTACCAAGGTGTCGAGGATAAACGTCATCGGCATGGTGGTCGACCGGGCAGAGAACGCCTGCACGCTTGATGACGGGACCGGCCTGTTGCCCCTCAGGTTCTTCGAGAAGGGCCTGGACATCCCGGCTGTCGGCACGCCGGTGTTGGTGATCGGCCGCCCGAGAGAGTTCAACGGCGAGCGGTTCCTGGCCTCGGAGATAATGAAGCCTTTGGCCAGCACGAAATGGGTGGAGCTGAGAAGGCTGGAGCTGAAGGGCCGGACCAAGACGGACAAGAAGGAAGCTGCTGAGGAAGGCATCGGCAATGCTGAGACCCTGCTTAAGCTGATCAAGGACATGGACAAGGGAGATGGTGTCGACTCTCAGGAGCTCGTGAAGGCCGCTGGCATGTCTGATGCTGACAGCATCCTGGAGTCCCTGCTGAGGGATGGGGAGATCTTTGAGGTCAAGCCTGGAAGGGTAAAGCTTTTGGGTTAGAGCAGGGGGGAGATGAAGACTTCTATTATGGCTGCTATCACCAGCAGGGCGAGGGCTATGAAGATGAGGTTGGACGTGTCGATGATTATGCGCCTGAACTTGTCTGTCTCGAAGCTATGTCTGACTATGGAGATGGATAGTATTCCGCCGGCGAGCCCTGCTATGATGTAGGCGATGACCTCGGCAGAGCCGTGCCAGAACACCTTGTGGAAGCCCGAGAAGACCGAACTCACCCCACCCCAGACCTTTGCTGCGCCTGTGGTACCGAGGTGGGTTGCAAGCTGGTTGTTTATGAGGTTCCCGATGTACACTCCTATGACTGACGCGTTCCATATGAGCACGAATATGGCTCCGAAACCGTAGATTATCGCGAACAGTATGCAGAAGAACATGACGCCCAAGTTGTTGATGAATATCCTCAGCAGCGCACCTGGCAGGACCGCGTTGCCGGTCACGTTCGAGTTTATGTTATTGATGGTCTCCTGCTGCGCACCGAACAGTGCAGAGGTGGCTGTGCCTGGCAGCACCAGGTACCAGAACACTACCGATATCAGCGCGCCAAGGAACAGGAAAGACAGCACCCATATCGCCTTGGAGTGCTCCTTCAGCAGCGAGAGCTCGCTTTCGAGGTTCTCGTCCTTCTTCTCCTCCAGCTTTATGGTACCATATATCAGGGGGATTGTTGCGAGCGTGGTCAGGAATACCATTATCAGGCTGGCGTAGCTCGCGAAGATCCACCAAGAAAGCCCTAAAGCCACAGAGTTATAGCAGAACCCCACTATCACCATCACCCACGGCTTGGACTCTGCTGCCAGAGGGTTTGTGACAGATTCTAGGACCATGGTCAGGAATCGCCAACCTGTTTTTATAAATGTTTCGACAGGTTTATATAAAAACCTGCACCCCCTCCTGTCATGGATTACGAGAAACTGCTCGACAAGGCCGTTGAAGAGCTGCCCGAATCGACCCAGAAGAGCGAGCGCTTCGAGATACCGAAGGTTCGGGGGCACTTACAGGGCAATAAGACGGTCGTGAGTAATTTTGCACAGATAGCCCAGGCTTTGCACAGGGAGCCTGCCCACATCCTGAAGTACATCTTGAAGGAGTTGGCCGCTCCCGGCGACCTTGATGCTGGCCGGGCCAGCATAGGCAGGAAGCTGTCGGCAAGCGCTATCAACCAGAAGATTCTCCTGTACGCGCGCACCTTTGTGATGTGCGGTGAGTGCAGGAGGCCTGACACGACCATCGAGAAGAAAGGCAACATAACCTTCATGAAGTGCTCTGCTTGCGGGGCATCGAAACCCATCCATGCCAAGATTTAGCATCAGTGTGAAAAAGCACGTGGCAGGCGAGAGGCTATTGATTTCTCTCTGTGATTCGGAGCTGCTGGGGAAGAAGTTCTCTGAAAAGAGACTGCAGCTGGATTTGGGTTCTGCTTTCTACAAGGGAGAAGAGATGGAAGAAGAGAAGATCAGTGTCCTGTTGTCCGGCGCATCGATTGTGAACGCTGTCGGAACACGTAGCCTCGCCTTGCTGCGCCAGATGGGTTATGAGATGGATGCCATCAAGGTGAAGGGCATCCCGCACACCCAGCTGATATTGATATGAAGGCCAGACGTATTCTTGCGGAGGGGCGGGTCCAGGGCGTCTTCTTCAGGGATTACACCCGCCGTCTTGCCAAATAGCTCGGCATCATTGGATGGGTGCGCAACACCGACGACGGCAAGGTGGAGATATTGGCTGCTGGCGAAAGGATGGGGGAGTTCATAGAATTTTTGAAGGAAGGTTCTTCCGCATCACGGGTTACCTGTCTGAAGGTCCTGGATGCCGAGGATTTTGATGGCGATGATTTCTCTATCAGGTCCTGACGGATGGGTCCTAGCCGAACCACTTGCCTAATCCTTCCTGGCGTTCATGCTCCCTGCCGAACACATCTTCTATGCGGCGCTTGGTCAGCTCGAGTACCTGCTGCTGGTAGGCCGGCAGGTCGTACTTCTGGGCCAGGCTTATGCTGGGCGCGAGGTATTTCGTGACCGACCCTTCCGATATCGTGAATATGATCTTGCCACTGCACTTCGTGCAATTGCCTATGAGGGGTGGCCGCCTGAACTTGTGGTTGCACTTGACACACCTGAACTGTTGCATGGAGAACTTCCTGAGGTTGCCCTTGATATCCCTTATCAGGTGTTTTTCGATCACCATCTTGGCTACGTCTGCCGCGTCTACCGCCCTCACCTTGTCTGCGATCTCCATCTGGCCTTTCAGCTTCTCTTGCATGCTCGGCAGGGTCTTGTAGGCAGAGCAGGTGACTCCAGAGTTGATGTTTGAGATGTTGTGGGTGAATCCCATCTTCTCGTATTCGCGGTCAGTGCCGAGGAAGTCCTTGATCTGCTCTACTTCGATGGACCAGGGGTACTGGTATTTCTCTGCTGCCTCATAGAATTTCAGGGAATAATTCCATACGACGTCAATCCCGTGCACCATGTCGTCCACTTCTGAAGGGTCCAGCCTCGACGTCAGCACCAAGGGGGAATCCATGGTCCTCCCTCCACGCTTGTCTGGCAGGAACTGGCGTGAGAAGTTGAGGAAGGCGTCCATGAGCAGCATTACGCAGCATTCGTCTCCGTCGCAGTCTCTTCTCATGGCTGCATGATACAGGGGGTGTGCGTAGCACCCTTGCGTCTCTGAGAAGCCGATTATCCTGCCGACCATGCCCGCGGATATGTGTGGTGCCAGTCCTATGACCAGGTGGCCGACAAGGTCGTTCTTCTTTTTCAGCCTGTAGAATTTCTTTAGGCCGTAGAGCTTGACTAACATCTCATCAATGAAGTTTGCCACCCGGAAGAGTACGGAATCCGCGGATTCCTCGATGAGGTCTTTCGATGAGGGAAGTATTACATCTTGGGGGAATATCTCCACCAGTTGGTCCCCTCGTTCCAGCGGCCTTCCCTTGCAGTCATGTGCGTATCCTAGCTCCTTGAGCCGTTCCACTGTCTGCTTTATCTCATTCGGCTTGAAGTGTGTTATCGGCAGCTCGGTCATGTCATACCTTGTGGTGCCGTCCTTGTTCACCGTGATGTCATGGCAGGCCCTTAGTATCCCTTTCCCGAGGTGCTCTGGTATATGGTCCTTGTTCGATGTGCCCCTGACCCCCTTTATGAGGTCGGGGTATGTCTTCATGCCCAATTTTTCAAGGGCCTTGTCGAAGTAGGGCTTTATGTCGATCGTGCGGTTGGAATATGAATTGCCCTGTGTCTTTTTTCCGCATTTCTCGCACACAGAGAATATTGTCTCTCCGCAATTCTCGCATTTACGCTCAGGGAAGTCCGCGGTGATTTTTCCTAGCTCAAGTGCTGCCTGGAACGACCTGAGCCGGCCTCCTTCCGTGCCCACGGGGAAGAGTACGTGCGGGCTGCCTGTCAAGGCGCGCATCTTTGCCTTCTCTGGCCTTCCCATCCTTGCGCCGATGAACGTGCCCGACTTGTCTCTTAGCTTGATCCCGGACACTTCTGTTATCAATGACAATGGGTCTTTCGACTCTGACGCCTTGATCTGCTCGATTTTCTTTTTCAGCGCCGCCTTGTCGCTGATGGAGAAGAGTGCGTCCAGTATCTCTGCGTGCGGCCGTTCTATCACGGCGTTCTCCGATGCCACTGCGATGTGCGGGCACCCTATCTCTTCCAGCAGCCTCTTGGGTTTTTCCTCGATTGGCATGGATATCTTGTCGAGCGTTTCGTTGGAGAAGTGTGCCTTTGCTCCTTCGAACCATCTTAGCAGCCCTAGCAGACCTTCCTTTTCAATGGACTTCCAGTGATATGTGTAGTTGGGGTGCAATGGCACACCGAGCTTAGTGCTGATGGCCAGTGATGTCTTGGCAGATGGCTTGCTGATCAGGGGGTTCTTCAGCAGCCTTTCGATCTTGTCCGGGCCGATGGCCACCAGTTCGGCCAGGCGTTCCATGTCCAACGACCCGAACAGGTTGACCGTCTCCCTCTCGATTTCTTGCACATGCCATTCTGGGTTGTATCCTGCGGGCACCAGGCGGTGGCCGTTCTCTGAGAAGTCGCCGTAGTTGAACATTATGTCTCCCAGGAAAAGTATCTCTGCCACTTGGGAGGCCAAATTTTTTGCCTGGGCTTCGTCTTCGACCTGCACAACGGAACCATCTTTAAGTTTCACCACCGGACCTTCGATGGTGTCGCATGGCGTTACTGCTGCTGCTTTTCCCGGGCGTTCGACCTTGAGCTGCGTGCCTGTCGCGATGTAGTCGTTGAGCAGGCGCATGGTTGCCGGATGTATCGCTGCCGCCGAGAACCCCGAGGTCCTGGTCCTGCCGTAGCGGAGCCTGAATCCTCCTGTCCGCATGGGGTGTGTGAGGATGGGTCTTCCGGCCACCAGGTCCTGTATGAATGTGTAGTTCGGCGCGAGCTTCTGTTTCTCGCTGCCTTTTCCGTGCGACTTCGCGGCCTTCTGTATTTCCAGGAAGTCCTCGAGAAACCCCCATTCGATGCCGAGCTCTTCCCCCCATATGGAAAGGCGTTTCCACAGCTTTGCTGCTTTCTGTGCCATGCCTTCGCTCAGCACAAGGCAGACCCCGCTCCGTATCCTGTTGGTCTCGACCCGTGGAAGGTCCTTGTAGTTGGAGACCTCTATTGTTTCGGTTGGGTCGCCGCTTATCTCGACCGGTAGGTTCTTGGCCAGGAATCTCAGTTCATGCTCTGTGGCTTTGTACTGCAGGTTGGTGATGCGTTCGTGATAGTCATCGATCTCTCTCACGTACCTGTTTATCTCTGCCTCTGTGGGATCATAAGTATCATAACCCATCTTCTTGCGCACGTAGTCTGCCAATACCACGGATGCTGCCGCGGCGGTGCCGCCCGCACCCCTGACCGGTCCTGCATAGCAGACCGAGAAGTATTGCTTGCCGTCTCTTCGCTTCTTGAGTTTTAGCTCTATGAATCCTTCGAGCGGAGCGGCGACGATGCCTCCTGTGAGGTATGCGAACCCGACCCGTATCCCCACTTCCATGGCTTTCAGTCTGCTTTCGAACTTGCAGAATGACTCTTTTGCCACCTCTTCTGCGATCATGAAGCCGACTCGCCAGTCTAGCTTGCCGTATTTTCCCTCGAGCTCTGTGATCCTTTGAGCCATCTTTGTCCCCGCGAGCTCAGGGGCCACTGCGCTTATCAGTCCTTCTACCCTCTCAGCCATGTTCTTCGCTATGGGTATGTCGATCCTGTCCTCTGGGTCAAGCCCTTTCTTCCTCGCTTCCGTCGCTGACTTGTGGCAGCGCTTCACGGAATGGTCCAGCGCTTCAAAGTATTCCTTAATCAGCTTTGATGGCATCCTAAAACCTCAGTATCTTCAGTTCCCTTGTCTGCAGGTCCAGCGCCGGCACGCGCCCTGGCTCCGGGTTGTGGCCGACCTTCTCCTGGAATGATGTCTTGGACTGCCAGCACGAGCCACACACCATGGTTATGCTTCGGTAGGTGAGCGCCGCGGATTTGTGTATGTGCCCTGTCGCGAAGATGTCTGGGACCTTGTCGATGACTAACGGGTCCTTTGTCCTTTCCGGTATGTACAGTGTGGAGGTGTGTGTCGGCGCCAGGTGCCTCCTGGTCATCAGGTACTTCATGAGTATGTCTGGTCGGTCATACCCCCCTTGGTTCCTTATGCAGTCGGAGTTGGCCACGTAGTAGTCCATGCTGTAGCCGTGGTAGAGCAGGACGTCAAATCCGGGAAAGTCCTTTGAGCTGTGTATATTGACCCAGGAGGGGTTGCTCAGTGAGATGATGTTAGGGGATGAATAGAGCGTGTTGGCAAACTCTTGCGGGATCCGGGGTTGGGGTTCTGCTATGCGGACAGCGTCGTGGTTCCCTGCGCAGATGATTACCGATATGTGTTTAGGTATCCTGTTGAGGAGCCTGGCGCATTCCGCGTACTGGTCGTAGATGTCGAGTATCGAGAGCTCTTCCTGCTGGTTTGGGTAGATCCCCACGCCGTCCACGAGATCACCCACGATGAAGACGTATTTCGTCTTCTTTGCGATCTCGCGCTGTTGCTTGCTGCCGACGTCGCCGTTTATCCAGTCGAGGAACCTGTTGAACTTGTCTTCGAGGAAGTTGTTGGAGCCGACATGTAGGTCTGAGAGGAAGATGGCGTAGCCTGGCTCGGGTGCCTTCTTGAGCTTGAAGTTGAGGGGGGTGTCTGGCCAGAGCAACGAGTTCGCGAAGATTATCTGGTCGCCTGACATGCCCGTTATGCCGATCGTCTCGTCCGGGAGTATCTCTTTGGCTTGGGCTATCAGGTCTGGCTTGTCCTTGCTCACCAATACCTTTATCTCTCCGGTAGGGTCCTCGACGGTCATGAGGATGTTGTTGTTCTTCGTCTCCCGCTTGTCAGACACCAACCCCACAAGGGCCACGTTTTCCCTGTCGCTCTTTGAGAGTATCCGGTTTATCGAGACCGTTGATTGCAGTTCGGGCCGGTTCTTGAGTATGCTTTCAATGGCCCTGTACCTGGAGTTGAAGAGGCCGACGAAATCCTGGACGTCCCGTTTCTTTGCTGCTTCGGTATACGTGCTCACGACATTGACATTGCAGCAGCCGCTGTCTGGCCCGATGGACCGCAGCATGGCGTGGTAGTTCTCTGGGGTGAGGCCCATCTCTGCCATGGCTTTTGTGTGTTCTAGTGCACCCCAGTCCGCGTCCGGGTTTGACTCCAGGAGCTCCGCTTCCTTCTTCCCTATCACCATCAGGCCGGCGGCCAGCGCGGTCTGCGCCAGTGACCTGTCTAGGTCGAGACTCAGGGCATCTGGGGCCACGAAGAGCCTGTTCTCGAGGAAAAACTCAACCACTTCTTTTTGGTCGGCTTGCATGAAAATTAGAGCCCGAGCCCTTCCCTCAGTATGGTCTGGACCTTGGGGTGAATTGAGTTCGGGATTGAGAGGGATATCTCCCTTGTTCGGCCGTATCTCCCTTTTGAGATGACCCTTGCTGAGACCATGCCGAGCATGTCGAGCTCAGCTATCACATCGGATACTCTTCTTTGGGTCAGCGGCCTCAGGCCGGACTTTGCGCAGACATCCTTGTAGAGCTCGTAGACATCCCCGGTCAATGATGTCTTGCCGGAGCCGAGTATCGCATACATGACTGCCTGGAATTGCTTGGGTTGTGTCATGACTATGTCAACAACCCTGTCTCGCTCGATCTTCTCCTCTGCGCTGTCGAGGTGTTTGATCATCACCGTGTTTGACTGCGTCCGCTCTGCCAGCTCTCCGGCCACCCTCAGCAGCTCCAATGCGCGTCTCGCATCCCCGTGCTCTCTTGCGGCATACGCGGCGCATTTTTCGACGATACCTGGCTCTAACACTCCTTCCTTGAACGCGACTGATGCCCTGCCCTTGAGTATGTCCTGTATCTGTAATGCGTTGTATGGTGGGAACAACACCTCTTCTTCTGAGAGTGAGCTCTTCACCCTCGGGTCGAGCGCGTCTGTGAACATGAGGTCGTTTGAGATGCCGACGAGGCATATCTGGCTGTTCTTGAGCTCTGAGTTTATCCTGGTGAGGTTGTATAGGATGCCGTCTCCTGCTTTCTTGACGAGCTGGTCGATCTCGTCCAGGATGAGTATGATCAGCTGCTCTTTCTTGTCTATCGCGTCGAAGAATATCTTGTATATCTCGTCAGTAGGCAGCCCTGTCGGCGGGATGGCCTTGCCGAACTCGCGGGATAGCTGGGACATCAGGCGGTATTCTGTGTCTGCCACCTTCTTGAGCTTGCAGTTCAGGTATATGAATGTGAGAGGTATCTCTTGCTGCGACGCTACCTGGCGCATCTGGTCGATGACATATTTTATGCCCAGCGTCTTTCCTGTTCCGGTCTTGCCGTACATGAAGAGGTTGGATGGTTTTTCCATCCTCAGCATCGGTGCGAGTATGCCGGCTATCTGTTTGATCTGGTCATCGCGATGAAAGATCTGTTCGGGGGTGTATGATGCTTGGAGCGCTTTCTTGTTCTCGAAGATAGGTCCCTTATTGAGAAATGTTTCAAAAAAATTTG
>JAHIVG010000078.1 GCA_018816705.1 Nanobdellota archaeon | reverse complement strand
TTTTTTAAGCCGTTTAAACATGCTTTTTTTCGAATGTTTTTTATACAAAAAGTCATACTGTTGCCAATAATGTGTGGTTTTAGGCATGTGGGGGACCTCCCCCACCCCCCTAAAACTTTCATAAAGCAACAATTCTTTAATTAATTTGCGACAAACTCCCCTTAGATTCTCGAAATATTTATAAATCACCCCGGAGTGACTACATCAGATGATAACGAAAAAAGTGAGGGCATCCATCGACGAGATGCTTGAGGGGAAAATCATACCGAGAGAGGTTGAGGAAGCTACCATGGCCGAGACCGTTACAGCATTCCTAAGGGCCATGATGGATTTCGGGAAGTTCTCATGCAGCCTTCGGTATGGCTCGTCGTCTGATAAGCTAACATATTTTACAGATGACGAGATCGAGTATCTCGGCGGATCTGAGAGGCTGAATGTTAAGCAAGTGTCTGATGATGGGAAGGGTGATGTTAACGAACGTTTTGTCCAAGCCATCCCAGAGGAATATCCTTCCATCATGGTGGAGCCTGATTCCATAACCTTTCTCGAGGTCTATTCTGTCTTTATAGCGGAGTTCCCTCCGGAAAAGGTCTTCAGGGATGTATTTATCAACAGCTATTATCAGTACAGGCCACCGTCAGAGATGAAGGAAACGCCCAATGGCCCTGTGATAACTCGGAATTTCATTCCCATGATAAGAATCGATTATTACAATCCTACTCCCACTCGATAGTCCCGGGGGGCTTGGTTGTTATGTCATAATAGACACAATCAACGCCCATTGCCTGTATCTCTTTTGCCAGTCTCCTCATGTCCTCAAGCGGCAGCTTCGCATACGTGGCTGTCATGGCCTCCCTTGACATCACCGGCCGCAGGATGATTGATTCCCCATAGTCACCACCCATCGGAATCAGTATCACCGGGAACTGCCATATGTCCTTGTCCTTGACATTAGAATTCACAAATTTATCTACCTTCCTGAGCAGCGATAGCCTTTTCTTGGTGATGAAGGCCCTATGCAGATCAAGTTGCGGCTCACCGTCGCTGACCATATACATGACCCTGTTGATGGAGCCCAATTTGTTCGGCAGGTGGCTGATACTGTCCAATGCCTCCCAATCAGCCTTGCCATACACTATCGCAGGATGCCTATAAGTACGTGCATCGCCCTGCACGCCCACGCTGCTCACAGGCGCAATGACAGCTTTGAGCGGTGCAGCCAGCCTCGAGATCAATGCATTGTCCTCATGCTTGAACCCTTCCAGCTCATGCCCAGAGCACAGGCACCTCACTGCCAGCCCGGGTCCTGGGAAAGGATGCCTCCACACCATGCTGTGCGGAAGCCCCAGCTTGAGCCCCAGCTCCCTGACTTCATCCTTGTAGAGTTGGCTTATCGGCTCGATGACCTTGCCTTGCCTTATCAGCTCCTGCATAAGAGGGACCCTGTTGTGATGCGTCTTTATCAGTGCAGAATGACTAGTCCCCCTGGATTCGATAGTATCAGGGTAGATGGTCCCCTGCGCGAGCAGCCATCCATCCGCATTCATGTCCTTCATCGCCTTCTCCGCTACGTGCACGAACTTATCGCCGATGATGCGCCTCTTCTCCTCTGGGTTGGCCACGTCTTTTAGGGCTTCCAGGAAATCTTCCGAGGCATCGAAGAAATCGATCTCAGGCATGGCCTTCAGCACCTCCTTGGACTCATCCATCCTCAGCAGGCCGTTGTCTATATGCAATCCTTTGACAGTGCATCCGGCCTTCTTCAGCAGGGCATAGCAGACTGTGGAATCGACTCCGCCTGAGACCAGCAGGAATATGTCATCTTCCATCCGGGATAGCTCATGGATCTTTTCCTTGAGGAAGCTGTGCATGCTCCACTCCCGCCTGCACCCGGTCATCCTGATGAAGTTGTCAAGTATCTTCATGCCGTTCGGCGTGTGCGTGACCTCGGGATGGAACTGCAGGCCGAATATCCTGTCTGATGCCATTGCAGCAATCTTGCAGTCTTCTGTAGAGCCGATTATCTCAAAGCCTTCAGGCACTTCCTCCACGAGGTCGCCGTGAGACATCCATACCTGTTCAGTGTCGGAAAGGTCCTCGAACAGCGTACAATCATTCACTTTCAGCTCTGCCTTGCCGTATTCTTTCCTGCTGCCTGGCGTCACCTTTCCCTTGAGGTATTTTGCTATGAGCTGGTGGCCGTAGCACAGCCCGAGGATGGGCATCTTCAATTCAAAGATGGCAGGATCAGGTTGCGGGCTGCCTTCCTCATAGACGCTAGCAGGACCGCCTGACAGGATGAGGCCTTTCGCTCCTGCAAGTTTCTCGGCCTTGGTCTCTCCCGGCACTATCTCTGCCAGGACCTTCAGCCGACGTAACCTGTTGGCTATCAGATGCGCGTACTGCCCGCCGAAGTCCAGCACAAGGATCCTGTCCATGAGCTGGAGCAGTCTGGAGGATTATAAATATTATTCGATTTGTCTTTGAGACGTCGTCTGACACGCACTCCTATTCGGGATCCATCCTTCCTCAATCATTAATAACTTCGGAGTAGTCAAAGTACCGAAATGCTTATAAATTGATAGGCATTCCCCTAATCATGGCAACTGACCTTGGCGAAAGATTACTGAAAGAGGCTTCTGGAATATATTACGGCGGCAGAGCTGAAAATAGTATGAGCGCTGATGATACCCTTTTTGGAGTAGAGGATCAACAGGCGCTGGATCTATGTAAACCGCGCAAGAATCTTTCGAGATTGAGCATGACATACCAACGATTGCCGAAACGGGTCAGGGAAGCGGTCCGGAATCCTGATAACAGTGATCTGTTTACCGGTGGCCATACGCTATTCTTTTTCCATTACCCGCTTGATAAGAAGAGGTTCATCAAGAATAAGGGTAGGTCTCTTGTTGATTTGGGTAATTTTTCTTTAAGTGTCTCTCAAGACGATATCGGACAGATTCTCGGTGAACCTTTCCAAGCGATCTCATGCATATATGCCAATTTCATGGGGCAAACATTATATGTCGGGGATGAGGCTCTGATGCAGGAAGTGACTGACCATCTTAAAGGCGGCTTTCCCGGAGTATTGGAGATCGCCTCTCAATTGATCAGGGAGGATCTTGCTATAGGTGAAGTGGGGTCATTCCGCGAGCTAGTTATCTATGATGCCCTTCAAGAACCAAGACTCGTCCATCATCGAAGGTGAATTTCTCACAGAAATAAATACGAAGGTTTATAAATATGATGACCGATTTAGATGATAGGAGGTCATCCATATGGACATCGAAAGGGCAATGAGGCGGCCGTTCACCAACGTCCACCAATTCTTCATCGGGGGGCTGGTGCAGCTTGTACCTATACTGAACTTCGTCAACCTCGGCTATGCATTGAGGAACTCAGGCATAAACGGCAAGGTCAAGGACAGGCTGGAGAATTACGATATGGGTGAGGACTTCAAGCAGGGATTCTATTCCTGGGTGATAGGATTGGTCTATGGGATACCTGTCATGGTAGCCGTTATAGTGGGGATCATCGTCATCACTGCCATGGTCATGAACGGCGCCGATCCAGGAGTACTTCTCTTAGGAGTGCCTCCATTGATACTGTTAGGCATATTGATGTTCTTCTACATCATCCTCATCGCCATAATGATGCCCGCAGCCAAGCTGTACTATTACCGCAGGCAGGAACTGGGAGAGGCCTTCCGCTTCAAGGACATCGCGAGGAGGGTCTTCACCCGCGATTACATGCTGGCCTTCCTGCTTGTCTTAGCTGTCTCCATCGGTTTCGGTCTCGTGCTGATGCCGCTTTACGTACTCGTGTCCATACCATACGTGCAGTATCTGTTCATGGTGCCATATTGGTATGCCACAGCCCTGGCAGGTTATGCCTCATTGATGATTTCCTTCACGCTATATGGAGAGGTCTTGTCGAAGAAATAGTCACCTTACCCTGAAACCTTTCGCTGCCTTGACGATGTCTTCAGCATAGCCCAGCCTTCTCTGGTTGTTAGAGAATACAGTGTAGACCGGCTGTGTCTTCCCTACGTTCGAGCCGAGCGAATGATGCATGTATATTCCAGCTCCCTTGTCCTGTGGTGCCCCGGCTATCCTGGCTATCTTCGACAGTATGCTGTTGTTGAGATGCGTCAGCTTGCCTGAATACGAGGCCTTGACCTCGAGAGAGAACCTCGCTTTGTGGAGCTTTTCAGGATTGGGTTTCTTGCCGCCCTGCGCCTTGATCATCTCTAGCATCTTCCTATAGGCCTCTCCGCTCTCGAGCAGCGCCTCAGCTTTTTTCATGCCCTTTCCCTTCTTCGCCTTACCCGCCATCTCAAGGATGATCCCTGCCAGCTTGAGTGACTTCTTCCTCAGGTCTTCAGGGCCGCGCTCATCTCCCATCAGCACCCAGAGGACATCACGGGCTTCCAGTTGTGGGCCTAGCCCATGGCCTATCGGGTGGGAGCCGTCGGTTATCACCACGTTGGTCTTGATGCCGAGCTGCATGCCGATCGACATGAAATCCTTCTTGAGGCTCTGCGCCCTGGCCCTTGTTGAGATCTTGCCGAAGGGATCAACAGGTATGTCGACGAGCAGATGGGTAGCTGACACAGAGGCCTTCTTGGCCATTATGCTGGCCAGCAGCTGGCTCCTGGAGTCGATGCTCAGCGGGTGCTCCACCCTGATTATGCGGTCGTCTGCCGGCGCCAGGTTTATCGCTCCTCCCCAGACTATGCATCCGCCGACATTCTCGACTATGCTCTTCATCTTCTTGAGCGTGAAATCGACCTTGGCCAGGACCTCCATAGTGTCTGCCGTACCCGCAGGGCTGGTTATGCTCCTGCTGCTGGTCTTGGGCATGGTTATGCCCGCTGCCACGCAGATGGGCACGACCATCATCGTTGTCCTGTTCCCAGCGACCCCGCCGGTGCAGTGCTTGTCCGCAACCACCTTGCGTCTCAGCTTGAGGATGTCGCCAGTGTTTATCATGGCCTTTGTGAGGGAGATGGTCTCATAGTTGGACATGGACCTCAGGTGGCAGGCCGCAACAAAATATGCCAGCTCTATGTCGCTTAGCCGGTTCTTCACTATATCCGTAACGAGCTGGTCCAGCTCATCCGACGATAATGCGCGGCCTTCGAGCTTCTTCTTGATGAAAGCGAGTGATGAGGGGCGTTCCTCAAGCCTTGTAGACACCTTAGAATTGCTCCTTACGTTGAGCTTCTTCATGACCTCTTCGTACAGGCCGATCATCCCACTCTGCACTGCATGACCGTCTGCGATGTTGATGATGGCGACTATTGTGTGGTGTTGAGTGAGGATGCTGACCCTGTCGCCGTAGTGCAGGTCGAGCTCTTCTGCGTCACGCTTGTTGATGGTCGCGATGAGGGGGCCGCCTGTGGCTATGCCCATATCCTTCACTCTGAAGATCATTTCAGCTCTGCCTCATAGAACTTGATGAACAGGATGAAAAGGGAGAGTATCAATGGCCCTATGACCGTGCCGATGATGCCGAATGCTGCGATGCCTCCTATGAAGCCGAGGAAGATCACCACAGGATGGATCTGTGTCTTGTCGCCGACGATCTTCGGCTTAACCACGTTGTCCGTGATGCTTATTCCCAGCAGGCCGTATATGGCCAATCCGATTCCCGGCCAGACCGAAGCAGCGCCCCACATCCCCGATAGGATGAGGTATGCTGACAATGGCATCCATATCAGTGTCGTACCGATTATGGGGACGAAAGATGCCAGCATGGTCATGAAGCCCCAGAAAACGGGGTTGGGAACTCCGAATATCATGTATCCTATCGCTGCTACCAGGCCTTGGGCTATTGCTGTGACGATGTGGCCGAACATGACTCCTCGTACCATCCGGTTGGTGGCCTCTGTTATCTTGGCCCTGTGTTTCCTGTCGAGCGGGATGAGCAGCCAGAAGCTCCTGATGATCGCGCGGCCATTGGTCAGGAAGAGGAAGACCATGATGAAGAACAGGATGATCCTGACCACAACTCCTGGTATGGATATCACCAGGCTTGATGAGAAGGTGACTATGGCATTCACTATGCTCCGTAAGGAGTTTATCATGAAGTCCTGGAGTTCTTTCTGGTCCTCCAGTCCCTTCAGCATGTTGCACAGCCCTGACTGCCTCTCGCAGACCCCGTCAAAGGGCTTATCGCTGCTGAACTCGCTCTGCGCGTAGTTGTAGATCACGACGCCTTCGCTCGCTATGGCGTTGAATATGAAATAGATGGGCATCAGGATTATAGCCGCTATCAGAACAACGGTTATCAGTGATGCTGCCCATCTCTTCTTCAGGTACTTCTTGAGGATCTTGTATATGGGATGGAAGAGGTAAGCCACGATCGCCGCGCCGATCACAGTCGCGAGGAAAGGCTCTACCACCCTGTAGGTCAGGTAGATTATGAACAGGAATACCAGGACGAAGATGTATCTTGAGTAATCGAATGTCTTGATGACTTTCACCCCTTTACGTGATAATCACTATTCAAGCTGAAAGGTATATAAATGTTTCTGTTGGTATATCCGAATAGAACTTCACATCCTCTGAGAATACGCTGCCAGCTGCTTGACATAATTGATTATCCGCTGGTCATTGGGAACGAAGTCCAGCTTCCCTTCTCCTAGGCTGATCGTGCATGTCTTGAAGATGCGGTCGATGAAATTCTGCTCGACCTTTGGTTCTGTTATCCTCAAGGTCTTGTTCTCGCCCTGGATGAAGACGCTGGTGTATGAGAAGATATAAGACATCCTCAACACCTTCAGTGAATGCATCAGCACGATAAGGCCGAAGGCGACGAAGGCCATCAATAGCACGATGCTGCCGAACTTCCCTAGGGCGACGCCTAAATAGGTGAGGTTTAGCTTCAGCCCGAAGAATATCAATGCCACTGCCGGCAAGTCTGAAATGAGCGAGGGTAGGAGTCCACGTAACGCAACAGGCTGCAGGGTATATGTCATGTTAAAACCCGTTGTTGAACCTGTCGTATATGCCCTGCGCGTGCTCACACGGCGCGTTGTGCTCACTGCAGTTGTCGCGGCAGCATCCAAGGTGCACTGGACCGCCGTGGTGGTTGCACACTACAAGGCTGTCAGGGCTGTTGTGGAATTGATTGTTGCACAGCTTGCACTTTACCATTCTTATCCTCTTTTTCGACTTTCTCAAGCAGTTCCAGGTCTGAGAAGTTGTCATCTGCGCACTCATCGCAGTAACACTCGCTGGAGCCTCGTACGCAATAAGATGCCTCCTTTTCACATATCATGCATTTCTTTGGCATTCAACCATTTATTGGACTAGCTCTCTTTTAAATGTTTTGGTTGAGTTGAGTTTGTCGCATAATAACCGTTGTTCATGACCTCATGCTTGCCATGAGGTTATGTCTCACTGCTAACATCAGTGTATCTAACCGTCGAGTATGTTCTTTTTTAGCATAGGTTAACATCAATCCTGCATTGGTAGCTCCACCAAACACGGTTTCCACGATTCCCCTTAGTTCCTTGTAAAGGTTTTTTGAGAACAGCTTGGTCTGTTTGGCTTTTACAGACAAGGATTTACGTATACCTTTCACGTCAGGTTTCATCTGTGCAAACAGACCTGCTTCTTTAACAATGGCATGCAAATCGTACGTGTTGTAAGCGGAATCTCCTAAAAAATATGCTGTGGATTGCTTGCCGTTCACAATCTTTATAGCCCCTTGGCTATCTGACATGTGCTCATCGCTTGCCTTTGCTCCTAAAATAAAGGTTCTGTGATTTGGTGGATCATACCCGATGACAATATGGAATTTGTCACGCAACTTAACCTTGTTGCGTGTTCCTTGCACTGTTCGTTCCACTCTAACTTTCGTACTGATACACGTGCTATCCGCTATCCAATACGAGAACGTGTCGTCGACGAAAGAAACAATAAGTCTTTCTATGTATTCCTCAGATATCTTCTCATAGTTTCTCTGGAATGTGCTATGATCTGCCTTATCAGGCAGGTACAATGTTGCCTCCAGTTCCATATCTCGGTATCGATGCCTAAATATTTTTTGCAGAGCAAGAAATGCGGCATACGTGGTACAAGAGAATTTTGGCTTACTTCCTCGTTTGTCTTTTTTAATGTATGGTTCACCAAGACTCTTACAGTGCTTCCTCAGTTTCTTGAAAATGCTTTTTTT
>JAHIVG010000077.1 GCA_018816705.1 Nanobdellota archaeon | reverse complement strand
TAAAAGGCTTGGTCAGGTAATCGTCAGCACCAGAGTCAAGGCCTAAAACCTTATCATCCAGTTCAGATTTTGCCGTCAACATCAGGACAGGAACAGTATTTCCCCTACGTCTGAGTGTCTTGAGAACCGTGATCCCATCAACCTTTGGCATCATAATATCTAATATTACACCGTCATAAGTATCAGACTCCAAATAAGCAAGAGCCTCTTCACCATCATATACAGCATCAACAGAGTAATTGTTATGTTTTAACATTGTAACAAGAGCATTCGAAAGTTCAACCTCATCTTCACAAAGCAATAAACGCATAAGCCCCCCGATGTATATAGAGTATCCTATAAAACTAAATTCAAGTTAAAATTCTCGTAGAATACATCTTTCACGCCTAAGAGGCGTAAAGCCCGCTTTGAGCTTTCTTCTACAACATATTGGGCATCCCCGTGGCAATGGGGCTGCTGACGCTGTTTGGAGGCCCTCAGCTTTCTCCTATGATCGCAGCGTTTGCGATGTCAATGTCCAGTGTCTGTGTGGTGCTGAATGCTTTGAGGCTGAATCGATTCAAGTAAGAAGTACCAGAAGTATAAAAATAAAACCCTAGGAAGAAAACTTCTGGGGTTTTTCTTTGTAGTGGGGGAAAAAACCTTGTGCCCCTACAGATAATCCTTATACTAAAACCATAATGTGTCTCAATTCAAGACAGATAAGGAGTTCTGTATGCTTTTAAGGAAGAGGGTTCTAGTGGTGCTGGTTCTGGTTCTGGTCGTACTGGTTTCAGGGTGTGAAGATGGTCCTACAGTGTATACGAATGAGATTGTTGGAGGATGGGTTGATGTTGACACCGAGTGGACTGATTCGAATGATTCCCAACTTAGTTAGTGAGCATCAAACCAAATACGTCATATCCAAAAGTGGTCGCTATCCCCTAGCATAGGCTCTGGAGGATGGGACATGAAAAAAGAAAAATACTATTTGCAGGAAGCCAAGGATGAGATCATCAGCAAGTTCAGGCAATCAGGACTGTCGAAAACCAAATTCTGCGAGTTGCCAGAAGTGCCTATAACCACTGCCACACTCAGCAAATGGTTGGATAGGGATGGATCCAATAATTGGGAAGAACCAGGTGCAAAGAGGGAAACCCCAGCCTCGCCAGACCTTAACATCGTCTGCTACAACATTGGGGATAACAAGGCCAAAGAGGAGAATGGGCAGGAACCTACCCTTCAGCAGATGATCAGGTTCCAGCAGGATATGTACGCCCTATGTAGCCACCTGTACCGTCTCCCCTGCGACAAGGCTAGCATCAGGCTCCTCTCCCACATCAGGGAGGTGCTGTGATGGGGCTTCCGTTTGATACAGGCCTCGGGGGCAAGAGGATATTCCTGCGTGTGGGGCCGACTGATTTCCGTCGTGGAATCCGTGGGATGGTCTCCCTGGTGGTAGGGGCCATGAACCTGAGTATGGACGAGAAGTCGATGTTCGTTTTCTGCTCGACCAGCAGGAAGCAGATACGCATCGTCTACTGTGAAGGGGCAGGCTGCTGGATGCTCTGCCGGTCCGTGCGCTATGGTCGCTATTCATGGCCGATGGACAACGGGGCCGCAGCACAGATGACGGGGGAAGAGCTCCGGGACCTGTTGGCAGACCCCATCCCTCTGGGGCATCTCAAGGCACGGGGCCTGGTGACCAGGATGGATCTGCATATCTGAGAAAAATTGCATATAATTTCTTTTGAAAGATATAATTGCATACTACAATCCTGGCCCTGCACGCCCCCGTCCTAGCGTTTTGCCGTTTTTGCTATAGCACACCCCTGTACCCTGCATCTAGTCCCCATAGCTGCTCTCTGGATGGTGTTTTTATCGGAAATGTCTCTCTTAAATTGTTATTGCAGAATGAATTATATTGACCATACTTGCATGATGTGATATATTTCCCCCATGACTAGTGAAGAGGAAATCATCAGGCTCCGGATGCGTGTCACTGAGCTGGAGAAGGAAAAAGAGAAGGACAAGAGGAAGCTCTCCATCCTCTCTGAAAAGAACGCTACGCTCAAAGAGGATGTCAAGGTCCTCTCGTGTGCAGTGCGCTCAGGAGAGGAGAAGCTCCGGCTCAGTCTCTTCATCAGGTTCGGCAGGTCCAGTGAGAAATACCGCATAATCTTCAATGTCTCTGAAGAGCTCCTTCGCAAGGCCGAAGAAGGCTCACTCAGCGAAGAGGAGAAGAACACCCTCGCCAAAGCGAAGGATGCCCTTGAACAAACCGGTGGAAAGGATGCAAAACCCGGGGAGAAGGGCACCAGGAACAGGAACCCCGAGAGCCGAGTCCGCGGCAACGGGTGCGGGCGGCAGACCTTCGACCCCTCCTATCCCAGGGAACGGCAGGAATTCATGCTCGCCGACAAGTGTCCCAAATGCGGCACAGGCCTTGTCGACATCGACAGCCCCGATGTCCATGAGCACATCGACATCCTCCGAAACAGCCTGAACATCATCCAGCAGGCCAAGCACAAGGGCTACTGCCCCTGTTGTGGCGAGACCCATGATGAGAACGGCACCAGGAAACGTGATATCCAGACAGCATCCGCTCCCCAGCGGTTCATCCCCGGCGGTCTTGCCGGTGACAGCCTCATAGCGGCCTCCCTGGTGGACAAGTTCTTCTACGGGCTGTCCGTGACAAGGATAGCGAAGCGGTTCTGTAACCTTGGCGTGGACCTGAGCGAGCAGAACTTTGCGAACTGGCACATGCGTGCCGGCTCCGAGCTGAAGCCGGTGGCAGAGGCAATCAAGGGCTTCATACTCTCACAGGATGCCATAAACGGAGACGAATCAAGATTGCAGGTCCTTGATGAGAAAGGGCGTGCCGACAACCTCGATTCCTGGTTGTGGGTCATCTGCAGTGCGACCCCGGGCAAGCCTGCCGCCTATTTCCAGTACGATCCCTCCCGCTCCAGCGATGTATTCAAGGGCATCGTCGGCGACTATGCAGGATATCTACAGGCTGACTGCTATGTCGGATATCAGACGAAAAAACAAGACTACCAGTATACGCTCGCACTCTGCAATGCGCACCTGAGACGGAAATTCATCGATGCCCAGAAGGCTGGCGCCTATCCTGAGGATTCGCCCGGCCATATCACGCTGGACAGGATCATCACAACCATCGGCAAGATCTACAGCATCGACAAGACGCATCGGACCAGGTGGCTGGACGACAAGAAGATCAGCGAGCAGGAATTCATCAGAATCCGCAAGGAAGAGTCGCTGCCGCAGTACGAGAAGCTCTCCAAGTGGGTCAGGGGTCGCTATGACCTCCACAGGCAGGACGAGTTCATCATGGAGGGTATGGGATATTACCTCAACAGCGAAATACTGTTCCGATCTTACCTTGACTGTGCCAACCTGAATCCAGATAATAACCGCTCTGAGAGAATTATAAGAGCTTTTAGCACAGTAAGAATGAACTCCCTTTTCGCAGGATGCCCCGAAGGGGCTCACACTCTTGCGACCATGGAGACCATAATCCAGACCGCGAACCTGTGGGACCTCGATCTCTATGGGTATGTCACATACCTGCTGCGGGAGGTGACAAAGCTGCGCAGCCTGAAGGCAAACTCGGTCGACTACAGCCAGTTCCTGCCCTGGAACCTGACACCCAAGCTTCGCGAAGAAATGGACGTCCATTCTATATCCATCAAGAAGAAGAAGAAGAAGAAGTCAGTGTAGGACACCTCTGCCCATTATTATCCCTTGACTCATACACAGCCTCTGTCTACGGACAGAGGGGCCAGGTGTATGCCTCTTCCTGTTCAAGGGCAACTATACTGGAATGACTGGTCATGCTGATAGGGCGTATTTGGTTTGATGCTCACTCACCTTTTCCTATTCAGCTCCTACTCTGACAGCTGTAGTTGATGCGGATGGAATTTTAGGCAACAAGACCTTGCTTCTTGTCCCAAATGAAGACTGACAAAGAGATATCCCACGCTAGTCATGTACCTGTACAAGATTAAACGTTCCTGCATGGAGGAAGTCCCTTGGCTGGGCAACCTTCGTACCAAGAGCGTTGGACCTGTCCAAATAAAGGGTTCTGCACAGAGAGACTTCCAGAACGCTCACACACTCTCAAGCTGTCGGTTCTTGGTGCCCCTTCATTGATTGCGTCAACAAATTGTCGGTAGGGGACATAAGCAGCAAGGAGCCAGCAATAGGTGCACCCCCAAATCCTTGGGGGTGCATCAAACTCACGCTCACATGGTTTCTAGAATACGGAATCCTTGTCATAATGATCCATTACGTTGGCCTTTGTGACCAACACAGAAGGAAGCACTACAGAAGTTGGAGATTTTGCGGTATGGAAATCAGAAGACTTCGTACCTTCAGCAACATCAAGACAGTAGTTGATGGCATCATACACCATGCTTGGATGGTAGGTAGCCGTAGCCTTTACCAGAGGATCACCGGCGATGATTTTCTCATAGGCAGCTCTCGATCCAGCACCACCGAATACAAGCTTGATGTCCTTACGTCCACTCTCCTTGATAGCCTGCAACACACCAGTCATGACATCGTCATCCTGACAGAACACTGCATGAATCTCAGGATATTTCTGCAGATAGTTTTCCATCAGCTCAAGGCCCTTCTGAGTAGACCAGTCAGCAAAATCGTAATAACGTCCACCTGCAAGGTTAACGAGACTCTTATCCGATGTCATCTCATCGAAGAAGGCGTTCATTCTCTCACCATCGATGACAACAGGCATTCCACCCATAGCCACATACTTGGTAAGGTTGTTTTCCTTCATGTATTCACGTACGAATTTGCCTGATACCTTACCCATTTCACTATT
>JAHIVG010000076.1 GCA_018816705.1 Nanobdellota archaeon | reverse complement strand
TTCACAGGCTCGCCCTTCTTAATATTCATGAAGTCTATGATCTTCTTAGGGAGCCTGACATCCAATGTTGTTCCGGATTGCCCTATCTTGCTCTCGACATTAAGTCCCCACAGCCCTTTTTTCTTTGCAGCTTCTGTCATCTTCCTTGAGGTCTCTTCACTGTAGAAGATCTCACCGCATTTTCCGCATTTTTCAGCTTCATAATCGCCCAGATACTCACCATAGAGCTTGTATGGCACTTTACCCTTCTTCATTGTTCCTGTTCCGCAAATATAGCATTTTGTCATGGTATCACCCTATTCGATCGTTACTGTCTTGATTATGAACTTGTTGCCCCTTATCTTGTAACAGACGCCGATATAACCATAAACGCTCTTTAGGCCATCGGTCTGTATGACCTTTGATCCTTTTCTTATGATATCCTTTATCTGGTCTTCATCCACTCCCCTGTTGAACATTTTCAGTCGCGCATGATGAGTGATCACTAATTCCATGTAATCATAAATCATTACTTATAATTAGAAGTACTTATATTTAAAGGTTTTGGAAAGAACGCCGGGACTGGGACAGACTCACTGCGTTCTACTCCGTTCGTAGCCCCAGTCCCGGCTTCGCTTCGCTACGCCGGGACTGGGATTTGAACCCAGAGATCCCGAAGGAAACGGGATTAGCAATCCCGCGCAGTACCGAATTGTGCCATCCCGGCGTGGAGTTGAGAGTACAAATTGGATTTATAAAGCTTTGGGAAAATCAGGGAGATTACTACAACTAGTCGTTGAGATTAAGCAGCGACATTGGCGCGCTGGGAGGACAAAAATATCGAGGTTCCAATTGAATCCATTGAGAACCGAAGATATTTTCGGATGACAGGACAATCTTTCCGACAATAAACACTTCAGTCGAGAGGAGGAAAGTTGGCCGTGAGCACCGCCTTAATTGTCGCTGCAAAATAAATGATTACTGAAAAATAATCATAGGCATCCAATGGTGTTGCCGAGAAAAAATGATAAACATTATAAACAACACATCTTAGAATCTCCACATGCGCTTCAGCGACTTCATCAAAGCCAATCTAAGCTATCTAAAGGCCACCCTTCCCAGCCGCAGGCCTGTCCTCCACGACGGCGGTATGCTTTGCGACCTGCACGCCCACCCTTACATCCATTCGAGGAAGACCCTCATCGACACCTTTGATGTGATGGTGAGGAACAACGTCAGCCTCCTGACATTGGGCACGCACGGCAGGGGAAACGCCCGGGAATACGATTTCTGGGAAGTGAAGGAGTTGATGCAGAAGGAGGGCATCAAGTTCGAGGACAAGGGCATCGCCTTCACAGTCAAACATCATGGAAAGACATTGACCCTAATCGGCGGGTACGAGCCGCCAATTCATTTCAAGGGCATAGTGGGCAAGATAGACATCCTCACATTGATGCCAGACCCGGACTTCCAGCTGCACCTCAAGAAGGACATGATGTTCAAGGATTACCTGAAGCTGAGCAGGAGGCACAACGGCATAGTCATAGGAGCCCATTGCTATACCATCGGCGATCCAGAGGGCAGGAACGGCATCATCAAGTTCCGCCTCGCGAACTCAGAAGACAAGAAGATACTGAAAAAATCACTATTCCCGTTCGTCGATGGCCTGGACACTGTCTCATCCAACGTGCTTTGGATGCTGCGCAGCAACGAGCTCATCAAGGAAGACTATGGCAAGCCCCTGGCAAATTCGGATGCCCATTCGCCAAGCCACCACACGCGGCTGGAGATCGGCCGATCCGGCAACATCATGAAGCTCAAGCCCTGGAAGACAGGCAAGGACCTGAGAGGGCAGCTTAGACATATCATCAAGACAAAGCAGTTCGAGCCTATCCTCAACTACACCCCGCCGCTGCAGTTCTTCCGGGCCATTGCCATCGAGAAGGAGTTCGGCTACCACACCCGCTAACTGTTTGAAACCAGGTGTTCTCGTTGTCGGGCAGCTCTAGGCCGGGACCTTTCCCCAAGTGGTCCTGTTCCACGCCCTCTCGTGCAGGTAATAGAACATCAGCTTCAACGTGACGTCGAAGAATCCCACTCCTGCAGTCAAGGCCAGGTCGCCCGTGAATATGAGCACCAGTATCATCGTGGTAAGTGATGCTATCACCCGCTAGCTGAGGGCCTTCACCAGGCTCCTGTGATGCGCGTCTTTCATGTGATCACCGTCAATACCTGTGTATTCATCCTTTATTAATCTTCACATATTATTTTTTACTTTTCTAGAATGGTAAATTATTTATATCTCTTATGATTCACCGATCCTGATGAGAGCCGGCTCCAAGCGCATTAACTACGTCGATTCCGAGAACCTAAAATATGCGATGTCAATCGATGATATCATGAAGCTGTGGCCGAGAAGAAGTAAAAAGAATCAGGATGTTATACGTTATCAGACCGCAAGGCGGCGGCGTGCCATACTCGGAACAAACGATCAGGACGGCTTCTCCTTCGAAGAATGGGCCTTTGTGACCGGCGGCCCGGAAGAGTTTAAGTCAAGGTTATTGAAAATCTCGCCTTTCGAGATTTTCTGTGGGATGTTCAATACCCCGCCATTCAGGGCGAGGTTTTCAATTCCAAACACTCGCCTATAAGTGCGAGGAGCGTAATACACCGACCTTGAGGTCGGTGGTAGCTCCGAGCGGCGAGTGTTTGTTATCCTGGGTTAACAAACTGGAAGATTATCTTAATGGGCATCTGGGCGAGATGGTCTTGCTCAGCAGCTACTCTAAGGTGGCTGATGGAAAGGACATCAAGGGCGATCAGGAGATATATGTGGGTCAGCTTCCTGACAAGGGTCAGATTGTTGAAGTAGTGAAGCATCCTGGTTTCAGGGGAATGCTGCCTCAACCTGCTGATTATATGAGAAAGCTCACTGAAATGGCTAAAGATCTTTCTCAGCAGGAGCTTGAGCTAGCAATTGCATTCCTTCCAGGCATAGAACATGATAATAATCTCGTGTTAAAAGTTAATCAGAATCCTAAGAAAGGTGCCTACATCCAGACACGTCCATACATGTACCATTCACGTGAGCATTTGGGGGGTCGGGACATGGTCAGCGCACTATATGAAGATCACTTCGACCCCAAAGGCATATTGCCTGTCCTTGACCATGATTTCTTGCCCTTTGAGGCAGGAGCAAAACCCGAAAGATTGGACAAGATGCATGTCATGCACAGTTTCAAGGAGTCATTATTCGGATTCCCAGATGAGGAGTACTATGATAAGAATGCGGCTCATTGGGCCATCCTGGACATGACTCATGTTCCCTATCCGGGGGATGTAATCGGATACCGCCGTTTCGTCGAGTTGAAGGTCGACAACGCCTTGATGGAGAAAGAGCAGTTGCTCGTGGCCGGGAACAGGGCTGTCTCTACTACCATGTCTGTCATCGCCCATCGTGGAAGACCTGATTATATCAATACGAGGACTAGCCCAAAACACCTATCCACATGTTGTCTGATACCGCCATAATTCTAAGATTCAATCATTTGAGGTTCAAGTACAGCGCACTCCAGTTCATCAAGCCTAGAGACTTATCTAGACAACTGCTCCCCCTATGTCAGCATATCACTTGCTGAACACGATCATGCATGGCTTTATCGCGAACACGATAAAGAGTATCAGATACCAATACCAATCCAGGCTGAGCAACGGTGCCCAGAGCTTGGCGATCATCAATATTATCGCTGCAGTGCCCAGCTTCACCAGCGAGACATCGAACCAGCGCATCTTCTTTATCTTCCCATCCATCCATGTTGAAAAGCCCATTATATCACCTCAATGGCTTTTTACCAATACTTTTATATATACTTTTTCATTTTCCCTGCCAAGCGGGGTGAATGCATGGGATTGAGTGCGGACGCAAGAGTGTTTTTGGCAGCAAACCCGGTAGCCATGGAAGTATTGAAGCTTCTAAATCCGGATGGATCCAACATTCTCTGTAATATGAATGGCACTAATGTTGTGGCTGCTCCATTTTATGGATATTTTCCTAGAAGAACAACTCCGAGAATCAATGGGGATCAAGCAGTTGAGATATTGGATCAATTGTGCAGCCATCAAGTCGCTCTGCTCGATGTGGAACCATTTGGTTATGCGGAAATGCCTAATCAAGCCCATATATATGCATTGAACGGGGAGTTACAGACAGACCCTGACCCAGCGGAAATGATATACCGTCAGTTCAAGCCTAACCCAGAGGCAAGGAAAGAACTGCTTGAGGAGATCGCATTAATCGAACAGCTTGATTAATATGACAAATTACGCTCTAAGATACCTGGATGACAACAACTCAGGATGGAGCCATGAACCGTTCTTTCCGGATGACCGATTCATGGAGATGTTGGGAGAGGTACATATATTATACGAGGAACATATGTCCAAAGGGAGACGGTGCCGTGTAACTGCTCGTCGAAAAGAAAGCGAATTGTATGTGGTTGCTTGGCGTGACGAAGTGATACTCATGGGTGAGGCGACTGAAGTCCTTAAGTTGGAAAAACAGATACTCCAGACCTGGCCCAATTTGGTTACCCAGGGTGCTCAGGACTGCCTGACCCATCAAGCCCTTGATGAAGCCAGTAAGGAGTGAACGTTACCTTTATTAACCAAATGATTAATCCTTGAGCCATGCAAAAGATAGCCATCATCTCCTCAACGCACGAGCCTGCCAGCATGAACATCAGGGAGAACCTCCTGGAACTGCAAGACTTCGCAGACACCGGAAACAAGTATAAGGGCAACACTATCCTTTCAGCAAGCTTGGGCAGCCACGATTACAGCCTATACCTATTGAACGAGTCTGTCCTGTATGCAGACTACCTCGACGAACTGAAAGCAGACATGATACTCTTCATCTACAGCCACCGCTCGAAGGCAGGCATACCCTCTCTATGCGTCCACACCCCCGGCAACTGGGGCCCTGCAGACCTCGGCGGCATGGAAAAGCAGTTATGCACAGCTCCTGCCAATTACATCAAGGCCATATTCAACGGATTACACAAGCAAGAGACCGATTATGATGTTGTCCAGGAGGTCACCCATCATGGGCCCTTCCTGAAGACACCATGTATCTACGTGGAGATCGGCTGCCACGAAGAGCAATGGACTGACAAGGCAGCCGGAAAGGCAGTGGCCACAGCCCTCTTGGAAGTCCTCAAGAATCCAGTGATAGAATATCCTTCTGTAGTCGGCATCGGCGGACTGCACACCTGCCCGAACTTCAAGAAGCTCATCCTTTCTGATGAGTTCAGCCTCGGCCACGCATGTCCCAAGTACAACCTCCAAAACCTCAATGAGGAGATGCTCAATCAAGCCCTAGACCGCACCATTCCGAAGGCAGAACAAGCAGTTCTTGCCTGGAAAGGCCTGGGCCAGGAGAAAGCGCGTATAATTGAATTGCTGGAATCCATGGAAATACCCTACTCCCGCACGAGGTAAATGGGCTCTGTCCGCAAATAAGGTAGGCAAATTGGGACTTAGGACAGAGCCAGGTAAATGATAATATTTATATTCTATTGAGTATTCCCTGCTTGATATGAGAAAGCAATTGATAACGAGGATGGCATCAGATGTGCGGAAGGAGGAAGAGGCTGCTCGTGTCCAAACTCGATTAATGGTCAGGAAAGCACTTGGCGAAGACGGTTTCTCTATCGATGATGTGGCCTGGGTACTCACTTCAGCCAATCTGGACCGCTATGTTGATATAACAAAAGGCTATGCCGAGCAGCTGGGCCTTCTTGTCGAAGTTGCGGGAAAGGGCTTAGAAGGCCAGTACCTTCCGAAGAAGCATATTCAAGCGCTGATCGAGGGCGTGGGCATCCCTATCAGCTATGACCAATTGGTGGACTTGCTAGAGCGTTAGGGCCTTTCTGATAGAAACATTTTTATTCCTCCTCTACTACCTTCTTATCGTACTATGGCTGAAGACAACGAATGCCAGCTCTGCGGCGCACTGCTTGACGATGCGGACGATTACTGCCCTGAGTGCGGTGCCGACGTAGAATGAAGCCGGTTCATGAGTGGGTGAGGTCCCGCCTCAATAAGCCAGACCTGGAGCCTAACCCTCCCACAGAAGAATCCGAGCCCAAGACTCTCAATCTAAAGTTCCATATCTTCGAGAGCCAGGAGGACCTGGACCCGGCCATCGCTGACTTTCAGCAGGGCTGGAGCATGCTGTTCATCAACATGACCCCTATCAGCGACAAGAAGATCTATCTGAAGACCCTGGTCAGCCGCCTTCAGCGCGAGGCCCAGAAGGCAGGCGGCAGGCTATCCGCCTTCGGCGAGGGCTGGCTGTTGATGGCCCCGAAGGACGTGTCCATAGAGAAAGTGATAAAGAAAGAAATGATAGGAAAAGAAATTATGGATTAGGACTCTTTCTTCTCGCCCTCGGCAGGCTTCGCTGCCTCTCCTTCCTCGGCTGCAGGCAGATGCTCGTCGATTATCGGCCCTGGTATACCCTCTTCGACCATCTTGGCCTTGATCTGGCCGCGCGTCTTGTCCTTCATCTCTTCAAGGATCGCCTTGGCCCTGGTCTCGAACTCTGCACGCCTTGCTTCCATCTCCTCTGCGAGCTTCTTCTTCTCTTCCTCGAGGGTCTTCATCTCTTCTGCTGTCAGCTCGGTCTTCTCTTCCTTGATCTTCTGGTCGAATTTGCCTTCGTTGACGAGGCCGATGGTATCATGGGCAGGCGCACCTTCCACCAGTATCCCCATGGACTGGCATGTCCCGATGATCTCCTTGACCTTTTCCTTCAGGGTCTTGCCTAGCGTGGCATCTTCCTTCATCTTGGCGATCTTGATTATCTGTTCGATCTTCAGGTCAGCGACCTTGTCTGTCAGAGGATTTCCGGACCCTTTCTGTACCCTTGCCTCCTTGAGTATGAGCTGGGAGGCCGGCGGTGTGCCGATAGCTATCGTGAATTCCTTGGTGCCGCTGTCTATGGTCACCTCTACCGGTACCTGCATGCCCTTGAAGTCAGCTGTCTTCTTGTTTATCTCTGAGACTACCTGTCCTATGTTGACTCCCATCGGCCCTAAAGCCGGGCCTAAGGGCGGGGCAGCGGTTGCCTTTCCGCCTTCTATGAGCACCTTGATCATTTCTTTTGCCATGTTAGTCTTCCTCTTCTTCGTCATCGTCACTGTCGCGTCTTATGACCTTGACAGCGTCTATCTTGACCGTGATCGGGATCGGGACTGCAGCCTCCAGGAGCTCTACGACGACCTCTTCCTTCTGCTTGTCCACCCTCGTGATCTTGCACTTCTCGCGCTTGAAAGGGCCTGATATGATCTCAGCGATGTCGTTCTTCTGGATGTTTATGTCATGCTTGACCTGTTCGAGCATGTGCTCTATCTCTTTGTACTCTATCTTGTTCGGCAGTATTCCTCTTGCGTACGGCACCCCGAAGGCTGCCTGCTCTGCGTCGCTTCGAGAGTCAGCTTCTACGAATATGTATCCGCGCATGCCGTGCGGCCTTACGACTGTCCAGACCTTCAGCTTCTTCTTGGCCGCGTGCGATGTTATGAAGTCCATGACCTGGTCTTCCCTGTTGGCCGTGGTCCTCAACGCAAAGATATTCATGTCTGCCATTGTTACACCTAGCTTAGGAGCACCTGCTTGGCCATGCTTATGAGGAAGCCCATCAGGCCGATCACGGCTATACCTAATGAGGTTACCTTGACGATCGTGGTGAATTCCATCCTGTCAGGCTTCTTGGTCACGGCAATCACCCTGCGGCTCTCCCTGAGGAAGCGCTTGATCTTGCCCCACCTGCTGATATTATGCTCCTGCATGAGCCTGAGAGACTCGGGAGGCTTTTTAAATGTTGCGGTGGATTCGGCTTAGTAGAAAGTCGATAAGGGAAAATTCTTTTTGAGCCTTTCCTCTGTTAATCTCTATGTTGGAATGGACAAATAAATATCTGCTCATATTGGATAGGCTCAAAACCCAAAAAAATCAAAGATTCCACAGAGAGCGTAGCTCTCCGGGACCCAGAAATGAAATTTCTGTGGTTTTTGGGCACAAGAAATGTTAGACATTTCTTTGTGAGAACAAGACTTTCTACTGAGCCGGTGGATTCAGGTATAAAAAGAAGAAATTTCAGTCAATGAATTCTATCCCAAGCTCTGACTCGACTTCCTTCTTGCGCTTGGTGCTGAGATGCATGCTCGGCCCGAATATCTGTGAGCTCTTCACTCCTGTCACGATGAGCATGGTCCGTATGGTCGAGCTCATGTCCTCGCTTATCTGCGCGCCCCATATTATCCTGGCGTCATCATCGAGCTTCTCAGAGACTGTCTCGACCACCTTCTTGGCTTCAGCCAGGGTCATGTCAGGGCCTCCGACCACGTTTATCAGTGCCCCATTGGCACCAGAGATATCAACATCCAGTAGCGGATTGTTTATGGCCTTCTCGACTGCTTCGATGGCCCTGTTCTCGGTGTCTGATTCACCTACTCCGATAAGCGACACTCCGCCGTTGCTCATGACTGTCTTGATGTCGGCGAAATCGAGATTCACCAGGCCTGCTTTCGTGACCAGCTCTGCTATTCCCTTCACAGCGTTCGTGAGGATCTCATCCGCCACCTTGAAGGCAGTGTGCAGGGGCAGGTCTGGTGCCAGCTCAAGCAGCTTGTCGTTCGGGATGACTATGAGCGTGTCTACGATGTTCTCCAACTTCTCGAGGCCGATGACCGCGTTCTCATACCTTCGGTGGCCCTCCATCCGGAACGGCAGCGTGACCACACCGACAACAAGGGCTCCTGCCTTCTTGGCCACTTCTGCGATGACAGGCGCACTACCAGTTCCGGTTCCTCCGCCCAGGCCGCAGGTGATGAACACCATGTCCGCACCTTCTATGGTCTTCCTTAACTCATGTTCTGATTCCCTGGCAGCCTCTTCCCCTATTTTGGGTATGCTGCCCGCTCCGAGACCCTTTGTGAGCTCTCTTCCTATGAGTATCTTCTTGTCAGCGTTGGTATACAACAAGTCCTGTGCATCGGTGTTCATGGCTATGGATTCAGCGCCAGCGATGCCGACCTCGGTGATCCTGTTGATGGTGTTGTTCCCGCCGCCGCCTGTGCCGATGACCTTTATGGTGGCCTTCTGGGCTGAGATGAACTGTTCCAGTTCGGCATCCACTTCGTTGGGAGTTCTCATATACATTTCGGGCTTAGAAACAGGTGTGGGCTCAGGTCTCGATGGCTCTGCTGATGGTTTCTTAACAGGAAGCTGGACAGGGGGCGCCTGAGGTTCTTCAGGGATATCCTCCATCTGCTGTTCTTCCTCTTTTTCGTCGTCGAACCTGATAGTTGACTCGTCATTCATCCGTATAAAATCGTCCATTCGCCTCACCCAAGAACGAGGCTCACCTCGTATGAAAGGACATTACCGTACTCATATTTAAATTTATTCATTTTATAGAAGTAAAATTTATTGCTTGGCCTCGGCGACCTTGTATGTCACCTTGCCTAGTCCGGGTATGGAATTCTTGATGAGCGCTGTAAGCCGTTCCTTCACTTCCTCGGGCGCTTTAATGGGGAAGGTTATCTCTGCATCCTTCTCTGTCAGCTGGACTTCCGGCTCCATGCCTGTCTCGATCTTCAGGAAGGCCTTGACCTTCTCCAGCAGGTCTGTGATCACTCTGGACATCTTTATCTCGTATTCCAGCTCCTTGCCTGCCAGCGGATGGTTGAAGTCCACCAGCGTCCTGCCGCCGCTGACAGTCTTTATCACGCCCATGGCATCGTCTATCTGCACCTGCAGCCCTGGCTCTGGCCTGATCTTCTCCTTGGTGAACTTGGCCGTGGGTACGAGCTGTATGAGTTCCGCACTCTTCTTGCCGAAGGCCTCTTCGGGTTTGAGCTCGATCTTGTAAGTCTTGTCCACTTCCTTGCCTGTGATGTGCTTGTCCAGGCCCTTGAGCAGCTGTCCCCTGCCTACGCATATGATCACCGGTGCGTATTGGTGCTTCTCGTTGTAGAACTCGTTCTTCTTGGCGACATCCTCTTGCGTGGTGTCGAACACCATCCCTGATTCCTTCACCTTGCCGGTATAGTCCAGCTCCACGAAGTCGTTCTCCTTGATCGGCATGCAAGGCCGGAGTCGGCCATGGTTTAAATATCTTGTGGCACAAGAGAGTTTGTCGCATAATAACCGTTGTTCATGACCTCATGCTTGCCATGAGGTTATGTCTCACTGCTAACATCAGTGTATCTAACCGTCGAGTATGTTCTTTTTTAGCATAGGTTAACATCAATCCTGCATTGGTAGCTCC
>JAHIVG010000075.1 GCA_018816705.1 Nanobdellota archaeon | reverse complement strand
TCCAAGAACAACATCTACGGTTTGCATCCGGAATCACCTCGTTTGACAAGTGGTTCCGATGCGAACTACTATTTAATACTGCCCACCCTATCTATAAAACATATTATCTGTCATTGAGTAACTCGCTCCGTCATACCTTATTAAAAAACCTGAAACATACTTGTGCAAAGTCCTGCATAATGCCTCTACATCAGACTTGCTATTTACGCCACGCTCTAAGATGGGCTTTGTATCCGCTGAAATCTTTTCGGCCAGTGAAGGATTAAAGGCCTTTGCCCCCAGAATGTATCTTCTGACCTGTTCATCCACCGAGTCTGGACCTTGCCGGAATTCAAATCCCTCCAATTCTTTCATCTCTTCCCCGGAAAGATGTCCAGAATCCCTCCATTGTCGTCTAAAATGACGGATTGACTCTCTTCTACTAGTTTCATGCTTGTCTCCAGCTGCACCATTTTGCTTCCATCTCTTCCAGAATCTCGGATCCATGCATTGGCTTGGGTTGACCATCTTGATTTACCTCGCTACCTGAAATAAATGCTCATTTATAAACCTTTCTATTTATTTACCACTTTTAAGATACGACGCAGAAGGGGGGATTTTCGAAGGTTAGTCCAGCTCTATAAGGTCTTCTTCTGTAGAATAGTGTATCCCGGCAGTCTCGAGCACAGACCTTATCTCCCTAAAAAGCTTACGCCCCTCCAGTCGAGGATGGAACTCCTTTCCTGCCAATGAGTCGAGTCTTGCCTCGAGTTCATCTCTTGAGACCGGTTTAACGTCCACGCCGGTGCACCTCGCTGCCCACTCATCTTCAGGTGTTGTCACTTCAGGAATACCATCAGCGGCCTGGAAATCATAGAATACACCCAAGCTGCCCCATCTTCCGACCTTGAATATGGCCCCTTTGTCTGTTTTGATATATATCTCTCCGACCCTGTAGGAAGAATTCGGATGGCTCTTGGCGCCGGGTATGCTCTCATATGCTTCTCTTGCCGGCTGCTTAAAATATGCATGGTGTATTTCCATTGTTTCAGTGGGTAATCAGGGGTGGTTTAAATCGTTTATCCCAAACCTTTTTATACCTCTCTGCCATCCTGGTTTTCATGAGGGTGCGTACGCTTGAGATATTGATCCTGGCAATAGTCTACCTCGGAGCCTTGTGGCTCTGGACCCTGCCGTTCCAGGAGAACACTCTTCCTTATGGCGAGGGCGACGCAACTTCCCACTTCGTGGTTGCCGACACCCAGTCCCAGACTGACAAGCCGATAACTACGCTGCCTTATTACATCGACGTGCGCTATGGCTGGGACAACAAGTTCAGGATGCACACATTGTGGTACCATCCTCCTTATCACATGAACTTCGCCCTGCTGCAGATCCTCGGCGGCCACCGCTTCCTCCCTGTATTCTTTTTCAACGCAATCCTCTGCACCTCGATGCTCTTCACGGTCTACTTCCTGGTCAGGAGGCTGTTCGGTTTCATGCCGGCCATCCTCTCAGCCATCTTGCTCATTTTCTCCGGCAGGGATTACATGGTCTACCTTTGGGGGCAATGGCCGGAACGGATATCTTATGCCTTGATCCCTCTCATCCTCTACTGTTACTTCATCTACACTGAAAGCATACTTGAGAACAAACAAAAACCGCGCTACCTCTATGTCCTGGCTTTCCTGCTCGGCGTGAACTTCTACGTCCATCCTGTAGGCCTGTTCCACACCATAGCCGCTATCGGCCTCTATTCTGTCGTCCTATTAATCAAAGAGCGCCGCCTCATGTTCAAGTGGAAGCATGCAGGCATTGCCGTATTCATCTTCCTCGTCATGGCAGCCATGTTCCCGTTGCAGACTGCCAGCGTGGGCATCGCCACAGTGAAGGAGAAGGCCTTCGAGGGCAACTTCATGAACCTGGGAAGGCTTTTCGAGTGGTATCCTGATGCAGAGCAGTTCGTGGGCGGTGTTCCCGTAACCTATTTCTCCTACGCATTCAACAACGGCACATGGACCATCCCCTTCCTATTGGTAGGCATCCTGGCCTTAGCCCTCAGGCGGAAGCGCAAGGACTGGCTTATGCTCACCTGGCTGATAAGCTTCTACGTCATGACCCATCTTGACGTGATAGGCAAGGGTCGTGTCCATAGGTCGATGGCGGCCGAGGCCCACATACTATACCCCTTGATAGCGATAGGCTTCACCTGGCTTGTCAGCCTGATAAGGCTTAAGCGGCCGTTGCGCACTTACCTCAAGGTCGGAGCCTCGATAGCTTTCATAATCGTCGCCATCATGATAAATGGCAAGGTGGCCTATAGTAACCTACACAACGCTTACGGCGGCATCTCGAGGCTTACAGAGCCCCAGCTCAACGTCGCTTTATGGCTTAAGGACAACCTCGGTGAGTTCGACAAGATAGAGGATTTCGGGACATTGACAATCTCTAAGAAACGCTTCATCCAATACATCGGGAACAGGCACATTATCAAGTCCAACTTCAAGGACGACTTTGACATTCCTACGCATGTCATGCTGGATTATTCTGACCTGGCTGTGCTGCAGCAGATACCTGAGTACAGGCAGCAGATAGAGGGCATGCTGCAGATTGAGGCTCAGCTCGAGAACATGACCCTACAATACGATAAGGAGAACATAAAGGTGTACAAGCTTGAAGCATCTTAGACTTGCGTTAGGGATACTCATTGTGGCAGCAGCCTACGTCTTCATGATACTCAGCTTGCCAGGTCTGCGCACCTTCCTCGCAGCCATGCTGCTCTTCATGCTCCCCACATACCTGATACTCGACCGGTATGATTTCACCGACGGTGAGAAATTGATGTTCTCTTTCTTCATCGGCATTGGAGTATTCTCAGCCTTGGTCTACAACCTCAGCCTCCTCATCGGCTCGATAAGGATATCCATGGCCTTGGTCTTCGTCGTTCTTGTGGGGCTTGGTATATACCTTAAGCTGAAGCGCTGACCCGCATAACCTTTAAATACTTACTTCACTTCCCCGTAGTCATTGGGGGTGTTTTTTATGGAAATGAAGGCGGAACAACCTAAACCAGTGCTTTATATCGGACAGGATGATACAGGATTGGTTCTTAGCCCAGACCAGGTCTATTCCAGGACCATCAAGATAGGCGGCAGGGAAGACCCGGACAATGAGTACGTCTATTTCGGCGAAAATACACCATTAGTCATGGGTGATATCAGGATGCGGATTGCAGAGAAGCTTGGCGAAGGGGCAGGTGGCACCCGGGAGAATATTTTTTCGCTGAAACAGTCACAAAAGGTCGAAGACGGGGAGGTCGAGGACCTTTACAGGTCTGACTCGGCTTACAGGATAGATATCATGACTGTTGTGGCCAGAGAGTATACGGTCAAACCCGCATTAGAGGAGCGCATCCCCCATCACATGGAGCTCGTGGTATCCTGCCTGTTGTCAGGAGCGCCTGAAAACCAGTACCAAATGGACGAACGGCTTAATGATATCGTCGATAGCATCAAGGGTATTCCTGCAGTAGGCAACAAGTTCTACCACAAGGGCAGGCCAAGCCCTTAGACTTTTTCTTTTACTATTTTCGCTGCCTCTAGAAGGTCCTCTACGACATAATCAGGCTCGACTTCTGTAAAGCCTTCCTCCTTGCCTGCATACCCTGTCTTTACCAGTATAGTCTTGACGCCTGCGTTCATTCCCATCTGGATGTCGATTGATTTGTCGCCGATGAGATAGCTCTTGGCAAGGTCGATATCAAGCTCCTGCTGAGCCTGCTCTATCATGCCGGTGTCAGGCTTCCTGCACCTGCACTTCTTCTTATATTTCCCCTTCCCATGCACGGGATGGTGCGGGCAGTAGTATATCCTGTCAATCTCGATACCATGCTTCTTGAGCTCAGCCAGCAAATGCTCATTCAGTTTGTGCAGGTCTTCCTCGGTGAAATAGCCTCTGGCTATGCCTGACTGGGTTGTGATTATCACCAGCTTCAGCCCCAATGAGGCAAGCATCTTCAGCCCTCCTATGCTGTTGGGAAGGAACATTATCTCTTCCTTTTTGGACAGGAATCCTTTATCTTCAATGATCGTCCCGTCCCGGTCCAGGAAGACTGTCGGATTCATCTTTTCCTTATCCTCTTTATCAGGTCAGTGGTCGAGTAGCCCTCTATCAAGGGGACTATCTTTACCTCTCCGCCAGTCCTCTGCATCAGCTTGTGGCCCACGACTTCCTTCACCGTGTAATCCCCGCCTTTTGTTATGACATCAGGCACCAGGGCCTTCAATGCTTTTTCAGGGGTGTCTTCTCCGAAGAACACGATGTAATCGACTGAGCTCAATGAGGACAGCACCTCTGCCCGTTCCTTCTCAGGCAGGATGGGCCTGCCTTTTCCTTTCAGCCTCTTCACAGACGCGTCGGTGTTGAGCCCGAGTATGAGTATGTCTCCGCATTTCCTGCTGTCGTTCAGGTAACGCGTATGGCCGACGTGGAGGATGTCGAAGCATCCGTTGGTCCAGACTATCCTCTTCCCCTTGTTCTTCAGGTCCCCAACTATCTCTTTCATCTCTTCCAGGGTCTTGACCTTTGTGGATTCCTCCTCTAGTACGTTCAGGAGCTCTTCCATCTTGGTGGAGGACGTGCCGAGCTTGCCTACGACTATCCCTGCTGCGTGGTTGGCTATTATCGCTGCCTCGCGGAGCTCTGCCCTGGCTGCCATGCCCAGGCACATCACGGCAGCGACGGTATCGCCTGCGCCGCTCACGTCATAGACCTCTTTTGCCTGAGTGGGTATTGCGGTCTGCCCCCCTTGCCTCTCGAACAGGGTCATGCCTTTCTCTCCCTGTGTCAGCAGGATGTTGCTGCCTGTGAGCTCGATGAGCTTCTTGCCAGCCTGTTCGATCTCGCGTTCGCCCTTCAGCGGGAAGCCGCACATCTTCTCCGCTTCCAAAAGGTTGGGTGTTATGAGGGTGGCCCCCTTGTAAGCCTTGATATTGTCCGGCTTGGGATCTATGACCAGGGGTATCTTGTTCTGGCTGCATGTCCTGATGACCTGCTGTATCAGCTTCGGCGTGAGCGTGCCCTTGGTGTAGTCAGAGATTATCACTCCGTCCATCTCAAGTATTAGCTCCTTAGCCCTGGATGCGAGCTCAGCCTCGACAGTCCTGCTGATGTTTCCGGTCTGCTCGTGGTCTATCCTCATCATCTGCTGCTGTTTGGTTACGACGCGGATCTTCTTTATGGTCGTCCTGTTCTTGTCTATGACAACATTGCGGGCATTGATGCCCTTCTTCTTCAGGATGTCTTTCAGTGCTTTTCCGGCCGTGTCATCTCCGACAACACCCATGAGCCAGACCTTGGCCTTCATCCTTGCGCAGTTCACTGCGGTGTTCGCGACGCCGCCGAGCACATATCTCTCTCTAGACACCTTCAGGACAGGCACAGGCGCTTCTGGTGAGATCCTCGACACCTCGCCTTCGAGGTAGGTATCCAGCATGATATCTCCGATGGCGAGTATCTTCTTCCCCTTGAATTTTCTGACAATCCTGCTTAGCTCGGACATTTTGGTTCCTCCTGGATAGTATGTATTAGTACTACTATTATGCAATCATATCATGTTATGATATTTAAATTTTTCTATTTTAGAGGGAAAAGAAAGCTTTAAATAGTATTACTATTTCATACTTTAATATGAAAGAGAAGATAGCCATCTCGCTTGACAAGGACCTATTGGCAGAGCTTGAGCAGGCCGTGGACGGCTCTCTGCTGAGGTCGCGGAGCCAGGCCATCGAATACTTCCTGAGGAAAGGCTTGCAGGATAAAGATGTCACAACAGCCGTGATAATGCTCCACCGCCACCATCATGCCATCGCCTTGAAGATGGTGCAGGGCCACGAGCTGCTCAGGAACCAGCTGGAGTGGTTCTCCAGCCACGGCATCACCAAGGTCTTCATCATCACGCAGCATTCCCCCCTTCTCACAAAGATCCTGCTCATGACTTCAGCTGCTCCCGTCGCTGTGGAGATCGTCGAAGTGGATGCAAAAGGCAATGGCGAGGCCCTAAAGTCCCTAAAGGAGAATATCGGAGGCCCCTTTGTGGCCATGTCAGGCGACACCCTGAACAGGTTCGACCTGAGGAGGATGATCAGGTTCCACCTCCGGAGCAACGTTGTGGCCACCATGGGCCTGATGGACAGGAGAGAGCCCTCGAAGTACGGCTCTGCAGTCCTCTCCGGCAACAGGATAATCAAGTTCGCTGAGAAGCCGAAGAAGGCAACATCCCATGTTGTCAACGCTGGCATCTACATCTTCAGCAGCAAGGTCTTCCCCCACCTGCATTCTGTCGTCTCGTTGGAGCGTGACCTCTTCCCCAAGCTGGCCAGGCAGAACGAGCTCATCGGCTACTTCACACATGGTGAGTATATGCACATTACATAATTTTTATATACGGGCGATGATTCTTTTCTCCAATGAAGAGAGGGGATTTCGCTAAGCTGCTTAGGGAACTGGTTCTCGTACTTGATGGCGCAATGGGCACCCGGCTCATGCGGAAGTGCAACGAAGCGCTTAACCTCAGCAAACCTGAAACCATCGCTTCCATTCACAAGGGTTATGCAGACGCGGGAGCTGGCATAATCCTGACCAACACCTACGGCGCCAGCAGGCTCAAGCTCGGTCAGCATGGACTCGGGGAAAAAACCATAGAAATCAATAAAGCTGCTGTCACGTTGGCGAGGCAGGCAGCTCCCAAAGCGTTGATAGCCGGTGACATCGGTCCGTTGGGCAGGTTCATCGAGCCGTTGGGTGAGCTCACCTTCGACCAGGCCTACGAGGCATTCTCAGAGCAGGCCAAGGCTCTCAAGGAAGCCGATATGCTGATGATCGAGACCATCTCTGACATCAAGATACTGAAGGCAGCTATCATTGCAGCGCGAGATAACTTCCCTGGCCCCATCCTGGTCAGCATGACCTTCCAGGAAGGCAGGACATCCACCGGAACAGACATAGAGACATATGTGGCCATTGCTGAAGCGTTTGACATCGACGCCATAGGAATAAACTGTTCCGATGGCCCGGAGGGCATGTTGAAAGATGCAGCGACCTTAGCGAAGAGCACTTCCAAGCCGATATTCGTCAAGCCCAACGCAGGCCTTCCAAAGATTGTCGACGGCAAGACGGTCTACACCCTCAGCCCGGAAGACTTCGCCGCATATGCAGAAAAGTTCCACAGCCTCGGCATAAACATAATGGGTGGCTGCTGCGGCACCGACCAGAAACACATCAAGGCACTGGCAGATGCGCTCAAGCACAAAAAGCCTGTGGAAAGGACAATCAAACCAGTCACAAAGCTCTGCTCCAGGCTCAAGACGGTTGAGATCAAGTCCCCGACGCTGATTGTGGGCGAGAGGATAAATCCCACGAACAAGAAAGCCTTCCAGGACGAGCTGAAGACCAACAAAACTGGTTTCATCAGGGAGCAGGCCCTTGCCCAGGTCTCTCAGGGCGCAGCCTTGCTAGACATCAACGTGAGCGTCCCCGGACTTGACGAGACGGCAAACCTGAGGATGGCAATGAAGACTGTCCAGTCCTTGGTAGATGCCCCATTATTGATAGATTCATCAGACGAGAAAGCGGTAGAGGCAGCCCTGAAGGAGAGCGACGGCAGGCCAATGATCAACTCAGTGAATGCCAAGAACCTTGACATGCTCAAGTTGGCCAAACGCTACGGTGCAAGTGTAGTTGTCCTGCCTCTCGATAAAGACGTCCCCGAAAGCTTAAGGGCCCGGATAGAAATTGTGGGGAAAATAATCAACGAGGCACTTGCCAAAGGCTTGAGGAAGGAAGACATCATACTCGACCCGCTCGTCATGACCCTCGCTACCCACCCAGGGATCGATCAGGTCTTGCTCGACGCTGTGAAGGAGTTCAGGAGGATGGGTTTCAAGACCATAATGGGGGTATCGAACATCTCCCACGGCCTCCCGGAGCGTCCTGGGATCAATTCAAAGTTCCTGACCAAAGCCATTGAAGCAGGGCTTGACCTTGCAATAATAGACCCGTCTGACAACATCGTCCAGGAGAACACTGACATCGAGCTCTTCAAGGTCGCCATCCCCAGGAAGAGGGCAGACACCGTCGAGGGAAAGCTGATAGAAGCGATCCTTTTCGGAGACGAAGGGATAACAGGACTTGTGGAATCGGCATTGGAGCAGATGACCGCGCTCAAGGTCAACGACATACTCATCGAGGCTATGCATGAGGTTGGCAAGCGTTTTAAACGCAAGGAATATTACCTCCCTCAAGTGCTTGCCAGCGCAAAGGCGATGAAGAAGGCCTTCTCTGTACTGAAGCCCAGACTTAAGTCGGAAGGCAGCAGGGACAAGGGCACTGTCGTCTTCGCCACCGTAGAGAATGACATCCATGACATCGGCAAGAACATCGTGATCGCCCTGCTCGAGTCACACTCTTACAAGGTCATCGACCTGGGCACGAGCGTCCCAAAACAAGATATAATTGATGCTGTCATGAAGAATCGGCCGGACATATTATGCCTCTCAGCTTTGATGACGACGACGGCCTTGGAGATGGAGAAAGTGATCTCTGAGCTGAGGAATAAGAATGTAAAAATCCCTGTGCTGGTCGGCGGTGCTGTGATAACAGAAGAATACTCCCATAAGATCCACGCGAACTACTCCAAGGATGCACTGTCAGCTGTCAAGAAGGTGAATGAGCTGTGCACAAGATAACAGAACTGCTGAAGGAAAAGAAATTCCTGATCTCGTTAGAGCTCGTGCCGCCGAGGAACGGCATTGACCACCAAAAGCTGTATGACAAGATCTCCCAGTTGAAAGGCCTCGTGGACTTCATCAGCATAACCAAGGGAGCTGGAGGCAGCCTCAGGGGAGGCTCACTGCCGGTATCATATTTTGCGCAGCAGAAGTTCGGAATTACCGTGCTCTCCCATTTCGTCTGCCGCGAGCGGACAAAGTACCAGCTCGAGAACGAGTTAGTGGACCTGCACAATTTCGGGATAAGGAACCTGTTGGTGCTCAGGGGCGACCCCCCTTCAGGCTCCAAGGACGGCTGGGACGGCGATTACATGTACGCATACCTTCTCGTGAACCAGATCAGTGACATGAACAATGGCCTTTACCTGCCGCGCAGCACGGACGAGGACAGGAAGCAGGGCCTGAAGACGGATTTCTGCATGGTCATTGCAGGCCACCCCGAAGACCCGTTATGGCAAGAGGCCAGGCACATGAAGGCAAAGGTCGATGCTGGCGCAGAGGTCATAATCACGCAGATGATATTTTCCTTCGAGGATTATAAGGCTTACGTTGAGGGACTACGCAGCGCAGGAATTGATGTGCCGGTGATCCCCGGCATCAGGCCACTGATATCGATAGAACAGGCAGAGTCAACAGAGACCTTTTTCAAGATAAAGATTGACGATGGACTCAAGCACGGCCTGAAGAAGCACGGCAGGAAATTCGGCATCAAGTATTTCTCAGATATGATAAAGAAGCTGAAGGATTACAAGGCCCCAGGTGTCCACCTCTTCACGCTGAATGATGTAGAGATCGTCGAGGAGCTGATGAATTGTGTTAAGAAGTAGACCATCTCAAATTCCTTATTTGTGACTACTTATAAATAGTGATATAACCGAAAAGTTTATATATTAGCTATGCCAATTAATGTTCATGGGTGTATACAAATGCCATTGCAGGACAGAATAGATGATTTGAAGCGATCAATGGAATCCACGGGCTCCGGACGTGCATTAAGAGTAATGCCTCTAAAGGAAACGCCAATAGGAATAAATTTTTCTATTGAAGATTTTTTATCGAATACCCAGTTGCGTGGCAGGGAACTGGAGGATTCGCTCGTCCAGATGAGACTTTATGCTGCATTGCGCAACATGCCGATAACTGATGGGCTGACCTTCGGATTGGCGAATAATGGTATAGGACCCTTCGAGGTCTATGCTGACCAAGACATGTCAGGAATTTGGATGGTCGACTTGGGTCCCTACAGATATGTGGTGTATCATCCGCGCCAGCATCCAGAAGGAATAAGTGACATGTAAGACTGGGGATTTTATTTAAGCATCTTCCTCGCTGCCTTCACCACTTCCTCGACATTGATCTTCTTCATGCACTTGTTGTCGTCGTTGAACTTGCACTTTGGGAACTCTCCTTTGTGGGAGTTTATGCACGGGCTGCACTCATGGCCCTTGTAGATCGCTGTGCTCTTCTTGTTGTACGGCCTCCACCTCTCTGGCAGGTTTGGGCCGAACAGCCCTATGGTCGGCACGTCCATTGCAGCTGCGACGTGCATCAGGCCGGAATCATTCGATATGAATAGCTTGCTCCGTTTCACCAGGGCGAAGCTCTGCCTCAGGCTGAGCTTGCCGGCAGCGATGAAGGATTCCTTCTTCATCTGTTTCCTCACGTCCTCGATGAGTCCGGTCTCATCCGGCCCGCCGAAGAACACGACAGGATGATCCAACGAATCAGCCACCTTGGCGAACCTGTCCAGCGGCCATATCCTCTGCCTTGAAGACTCTGCAGCTCCAGGAGCGATGCCGATGAACCTATTCAGCTTGTGCTCCTGCATGAACCTCAGCGCTGCCTGATCATCTGCATCAGATACCTTCAGCGCCACCAACTTTTCGACCTCACCCTTCACCCCTAGAGCTCTCACCAGGTCGAAGAAAGTCTCAGAAGTATGTTTCATGTCATCATAAGGGATGGCGTTGTCCAAGGCATGCTTCCTCACCCCGGTGTCGAAGCCGATGCAGTGCTTTCCAGCCATCCTAGCCACCAGCGCAGAGCTATTCAGGTATTCCTCGAAGTCAACAACGAGGTCGTACTTGTTGTTCAGGACAAAGCTCAGCAGCGAGAACGGGTTCAGGGCAACGACCCTCAGCTTGAAAGGCTGTTTGTAATAGATCTCCTCGTTCCTCTTTGTTGCCAGCACTTCTATCTTGGCCTCGGGAAATCTCTTCTTCAGGGCATACAAGGCAGGCAGGGTGAGCGTGCTCTCTCCCAGGCCCCAGAGCTGTATTGCCAGTATCCTTTTCGGCTGGATGAACCTCCGCTTCGGGAATAGGCCGAAAGCTAAGCATTTCAGGCCGCCTATGTACTTGTCCAGCCACCTTATCAGTCCGATGAGCATTGCTTATAGAAATGGAACAATCTTTTTAAACCTAGCGCTTGCGCATGGCCATCTTCCTGACTATCTCTTCTGAGCGCTTCTGCACCCGCCTCATGATGGTATAGATATGGAAGATCATGCCCATTATCAGCATGAAGCCTAATATCATGAACAGGTCTATCGGCCTCTTCACGTTCAGCACGCCCTTGACGAACGGGTCGAGGGCTGTCGGGAACAGGGCGAGCAGCACAAAGACCAGCCACAGGCCGACCCAGAACAGGTATTCCTTGACCGTGAACTCCTTCCTCTTCTGATGGAGGAATGTAAGATAGAGCATGAATATGGCGAAAAGCACCCCCGCAATCTGTATGCCGGCAATCATGCCACGATGCAGAGGAGGGATATATTTAAAGCTTTTTACTGAGAGGCCGCGTAGAAATCCGATAGAATGAGATTCTTTTTGATCCGGTTAAGCGGCTGATTTCTATATGAGCGTGACCATGTTGACTTTCGCGAGGATCAAAAAGAACCAGGATTTCTACGCAGCCTGCTGAGACGCTCTGTCTTCAGTCTCGCTCGGAGAGCGGGTCGCCGCCTCAGATTCATCGCTGTGCCTCCTTCCTGGCGACGCCCCACCTATTGATGAAGAAGGACAGCAGGATAGGCACGATGAGGGTGAATGCGACTGTGGCGCCGACCAGTACAGAATACAGCTCAGGCTGTATGAGGCCTTTTTCAGACAGCAGCTTCAATATCACGATGCTGGTGCTGAGCTTCACGGTGAGGCCTAGGCCGAGTATTATCGAATTTTTCTTGCCCAGTTCCCTCCTGCCCATGATGTAGCTGCTTCCTATCTTGGCGATGCCGGTCATGGCTACAACCATGAGAATGAGAAGAGGGTGTTTAAGGATGAATCCTATGTCCGTGCTGCTTCCGACCCAGAGGAAGAAGATTGGGGCGAAGAACCCATAGGCCATGGTCTTGATTTCTGAGTCGATGATTTTCAGTATCTTGTCCGGGATGATGTTCCTCAACGATATGCCTGCCAGCAACGCCCCCAATGCAGCCGACTCGACGTATTTCCCTATACCCACGAATAGGAAGATGGAGAATATCACGAAAAGGAAGAAGGATGGGATGTCCTTGTATTTGAAGTGGGTTATGTATTTCCGTAGCTTCACTACGACGATGGCGAGCCCGAAGAGCGAGAAGAGGATGATGAGGTTTATGCCTATGCTGAAATGCGTATAGCCGACTGAACGTCCTATCAATATAGAGAATATGATGATTGTGAGGACTTCGATGATGTCATCAAGGATGCCGATGCCCAGGATGGTCTGTCCGAGTTTTGTCTTGACGAGGCCGAACTCATCCAGTATCGGCAGGAGGACGGCTTCTCCGACCGTGGCGAAGGAGGATGCGACCAGGGCGGAGATCAGCCAGGAGACACCAAAGACATAATGCACCAGGAAAGTGCCGAAAAGGGTCTCTGAAAGTATGATGGCCGCTGTGGTCTTGAATATGAAAGCTCTACTCTTGAATATTTTCACAATGTCCAATTCGAAACCGATGATGAAAAGGAGGAAGAACATGCCCAGCTCGGCCAGGAAGAGGAATGAGTTCGAAGAGGTTATCTCGGTGAACGGATTGAAGGATGCGAGGCACAGGCCGATCAACAGGGCTGAGAATATCCAGGGGATCCTAACCCTCTCCAGCAGCCTTCCGATGATGAACGTTGCCAGGAATACCAATGCCAAAAACAGTATCAGTTCCAATTTATAGGCCTCTGTTTTTCGGCTTGATTGAGCCATTTATGTGATGGGGAAGTTCATTTAAAAATATTACCCTTGATGGCATTCCAGTAAGTCTGATTCCGCCGCAGGCCATCATTGTATGCAAATAAAGCATTTAGTCGGCATCCTTGTCGGAGACGCGCAGCTCCTCGAACCTGACCTTCTTCCCGTCCACCAGGGCCTTTATCTCCTTCTGCCTGGCAGTCATCCTGGACTTGCCGACCTTGAACTCCATGAAGATGATCTCGTCGTCGTTGAACTGCACGCCGTCGATGGGGCTGCCCAGGAACCTGAACCTCTGGCTGTCGTATGGATAGGATTCGACAAGGGCCATGAACTGCTCTGTCATCTTGCCGTACTTCACGCTCTGCGATTGCTTGCTGGCAACAGTCTCTTTCAGAACGCTCTTCAGCGCTCTCAGCCTGTACCGTTGGATAAGCACCCAGGCCAACAGGATGATGACAGCCACTACAAGCAGCAGCACTTCTATCATAATCTGACCCGGCCGCGTTTCATCCGCCACATGACCATGTTTATCACGATCTTCATCCCGTCCATGACAGTCGTGCCCTTGTACTTATCAGAATATATGGTGGCTATCGATATGGTGGAATACTTGAGCTTGGCCCTGCCTGCGTTGGCGATCATCTCTGACTCGAGGCTGTAATCAGATGCCCTCCACCTGATCTTCCGATAGGCCCTGGCAGTGAAAGCCCTATACCCGCACTGCGTGTCCTGCAGGTCGATGCCGTAAAGCATCTTTATCATGAAGTCGATGAACCTGTTGCCCCATTTCAGGATGAGGGGCATGTTCTTGTCGAACCTTCTCTGGCCGAACACGATGTCATGGCTGCGCAGCTTCCAAGCAAACTTGGGTATCTCCTTCGGGTCGTGCTGGCCGTCTGAGTCTATCACGATGAAGCCAGTAGCCTTCTTCCGAAGGGCGTAATCACAGCCTGTCTTCAGCGCAGCACCCTTGCCGAGATTCACGATATGGCGCAACACCTCGACCTTCTGTTTCTGAGCGGCCTCGAATGTCTTGTCCTTAGAGCCGTCGTCTACGACGATTATGCGTTTGGTGTACTTCTTGACACCCTTGATCACTTCCTTTATCCTCCGGGCCTCGTTGTAGGCCGGTATCACCACCCAGAGCATGCTCTCAGAAAAAGCGCGTGCATTTATAAATTTAATGTTCACTTGATCCGGATTACCTTGATCCTGAAATGCAGGGTCTCGTTCTGCAGCGGATGCCCTTCCACGCTGCCGTAGCCATCCTCTGGAGGTATGATCAGCGCCTTCTCCTCTCCTGGCACCATGCCGATTATCCCCTCGTCAAAGCCCTTTATGACCTCTCCCTGGCCGGCTGTGAAGATGGATTCCCTGTGTTCGTAGTCGTCGAAGTCTGCATCAGAAGGGGGATGGGTCTCGTTCAGTATGGACGAGTCGAAGACTGTGCCGTTCTCGAAGTATCCGACGTATTGCATCGTCACCCTGTCGCCGGAGCTGACCTCAAACTTCTCTATGAACTCGTCTATGACGTTGATGCCCTTGCCTTCCCAGTCGACCTTGTACACGAACACCCTTGTGCCGGTGAAGCCCTGCCGGTAGTCGAAGAAGTCGAAGTAAAGCAGTCCGTGGCCCCTGTAAAAGTACATGACGGTGTACATCGATGCAGTGAGCTCAGGTACCATGTATAATGCGGCGTAGTTGTCTCCCTGCGGTATGAATGCGACCCCGAAGGGGAAGTCTGATTCGTAAGTCTTCTTGTGCACGCCTTCCTTGTCTGCGTACGCAAAGGCTTTCGGCTTGGCCGGGCCCTGTGGTGATAAGATGGATGGTTCCATGGTCGTGAGGTTGACTGTCAGGCCGTTGCCGCAGTCAGCCAGGTCACCGACCACATTGCACCCGTTCAGCTCAGAGGCGTAGCTCGGCCAGGGCGCTATCCAGTCATTCCCTTCCTTGTCGGTGGTGAGGCTCTGCACCTCATAGTAGAGCTGTTCAGCGTAATCTGTCTCAAACCCGAACTTCTGCATGTAACTGACCGCTTCGTCCATGTCCATGTACCTGGTGTTCTTGTATATGTCTGCCCGGCTGAAGTTCCAGCTCCCGAAGTGGCTCCACACGCCAGACTTGCCGATCATGTCGTCGCTGGCGATGAAGTAGTTCACCGGAGGGTCACAGTGCGTGAGCTGTATTATCTTGATGGCGTTGAGCTCGCCGTATTTCTCCGTGAGGTAGAGCAGGGCAGTGTCCCTGTCCTTCTCGAAGATGTCATACAATGTCTGGACCGATTCGTGGTGGTCGCCTGTTATCTCGAATAGGACATCAAACGCCGTGTTAGCTCCGCAGTCCAGCATCCTGAGTATGCCCATGGCCTGTTCCTCGTTATCAGTCAACAGTACCTTGCCTATCCAGTGTGCCTGCGGCATGCCCTGCGTTGTCCCGTCAAAGGTGACGGGTCTGTCTGCTATGGCCTTGAAGTGGTGTCCGAAGTCCCACCACGAGTTTATGACCGTGTTGTCAGGGTCAGAGTCTTCTTTTATGGCCGTCAGTGAGTCATACCATGCGTCGTTGACGATGGGGATGTCCTGGCCTGCCATTGCGTATCCTGCTTTTGCAGGCCCGATGAGCAGCACGCCGAACAAGGCGACGAGCACAGGTACTACGAATAACCTTTTGACCTTCAGTTCCCTCGAGAGGAATTTGGAGGTTTCGTTGGTCAATATGCCGATGCAGGTGCCGAACGCGATGCTGAAGGCGGGTGCCAATAGCAGGGTGAACCTGACGCCTTTTATCGTTGCGTATATCGTTGCCACGAACCATATGGTGAGCAGGATGATGTACTTGGGGTCTGTGGTGGTCTCCTCGAACCTCAGCATGAGGTAGAGCCCGATGATCATGGGCAGGGAGAGCATGATGAGGTAGGTGACCGGCTGTATCCTCTGTATGCTGTCTGAGGCCATGAACAGGAACCATAAGGCTGAGAAGGCGATGAAGAGCCATTTGACGTTGCGACGCCTTATGCCAGGGCTTATCGATAGCACCACCCCGAGCAGGGCCATGAAATAGATGAGCTTGCCGCCGAACTGCGACACTACTGTACCGACGCTGCCAGGGTTGAGCTCAGCGACCGTTGTGAGGACATTAGGCCATAATGAGCCTGCCTTGACAGGTGCCTTGAACGCGGTTATCCTCAGCACGTTCCCCGGGAACTTGAGGAAGGTCTGCGGGCTGCTGGCCAAGGATACACCGATGCCTGAAGCGATTATGAAGATTGCGAGGACGATGATGCTGTTCCATATGGCTGGTGTGCGGAAGAACTTGATGCCTTTCTTGAGCTCTCTCCTGTGCAGGAGAGTGTAGAATCCGAGGTATATGACTGTTGAGCCTGTCAAGAAGCCGAATATGTTCCACCATCCGCCCCATGCCCAGGCGTAGAGACCGATCATGCCTCCTGCTATCACTGCCAGGCTCAGCCTCTTCCAGAGGACTTTTGAGTCGATGGCTGCGAGGTAGAACCAGGTTACAGCTACTGAGAAGAACACCACCCACGCATCCGAGTCTGCATGCCCCAATAATGTCCTGCTGACGAAAGGTGTGGTTATTGCAGCAAAAGTGGCTGCGAACAGGCCGCCGACATTTCCGGCCAGTTTCCTTCCGATGAAGAAGATGAATATGACGCTGAGCGCTGAGATGAAGACAGGATAATAGATTATCGAATGCAGTATGTCGATGTCCTTGTTGAATATGGTCTGGAACTTGTAGAATCCTGCGAGGAAGTATGCGTGGAACATGTCTGGCGGCACCTCCCTTCCTATGGGTGCCATCATGTGGTTGTCCCAGGGCTTCCCGTCCCTTATCTCGTCTCCTGGGTGGCCGTTCTCCACTATATTCTTGGCATGCCTGTACCAGAAGTAAGGGTCGATGTCAGGGACGTAGAACTTCCCTTCAGGGTCCTTGTATCCTTCCTTGAAGAATGCGGATGTCTGTTCTACCTGAGCGTCGTATTGGGTGGTCTCGCGCTCTTTCATGCGCTGGAACTCGGCGCTGATCAAGGCGTTCTTGTTGGCCGGGGCCATGTTGGGGTATTGGCTGTCTATCTGCGCCCTTACCTGCCCCATGAGGTAGTTGTCGACGCTGCTCCTCGCCCACTGATCAGTGGCAGGGATGTCTGCGTTCTCGCTGCGTATGGATATGCTTAAGAACACGGGTATCAGCAGCAGGAGCAGTATCCCGTACCTGGTGAGGAAGCCTTTGGCTGCTTTCCAGTCTATGTTTATGTCCTCCTCATCAGCCTCTTCTTTCTTGGGCTTGAACCATGACTTGACCTTCTTGAAGTCGAACGAGATGTCGTCCGGCTCGTCCTCAGGATCTTCGAATATATTTTCCTTCTTGTGCTCCTTCTTCGGTTCTAGGAGGGTCACGTTCGGAGAGTGTGTCTTATGTGATTCCGGTTTCTTGTCCTTCTTCCCTTTGAAGATGTTCTTTATCTTGCCCAGGTCCAGGGATATGTCTTCGTCCTCGAAATCATCATCCATCTTATCATCATTATCAGGCATTAAGTTCCCTCTTGTGGCAGGACTAGGAGCTATTATATAAAGATTGTGGGAAGGAAGGCTCAGTAGAAAGTCGATAATGGGAAATTCTTTTTGATCCGTCGCCAGATTCTATGTTAGATTGGACAGAAAAAGGTTACCTCTGATGGTAATGGCTCAAAACCCAAAAAAAATCAAAGATTCCACAGAGAGCTTAGCTCTCTGGGACCCAGAAATGAAATTTCTGTGGTTTTTGGGCACAAGGAATGTTAGACATTTCTTTGTGAGAACAAGACTTTATACTGAGCCTGGGAAGGAATCTCAGCAGACGCGGCTCTGCCAACACTACCCTTAACAAATCTCCAAGCGGCCTGTCCCTGTCCATGCGCTCTACAGCCGGCTTAGCCCGCCTGGCATATCTAACGAGGAGCTCATGATCATGCTGCCTGAACCTGCTCATGGCCCGATGGATCAAGTGATGCGTCCAGAGCTGCTTTCCGATCCTCTTATGCCACAGCCTCTCATAACTCATATTCTTCGATACGGCTTCAGCCAGGCACTGTGCAGCAGTCATGCCTGTGAACAGGCCGCCGCCGGTGGAGTTCTTGACCTGGGCCGCAGCGTCACCCACCAAATAGATTCTGCCTCTCTGTGTCCTGACACTGCTCCTGTACATCGGTATCGGGCCTCCTGTCTCCTTGACGACCTTGGCTTCAGGGAAATGCTCCAACAGGCCTTTCATCATGCTGTGCGCCTTCCACCTGGCCATGACCCCTATCCTGGCCCTGCTTCTCGATTCGGGCACGAGCCAGCCGAAGGATCCGTATCTCTTGCCCAGGAAGACCTTGTACTCATAAGGGTCGCATTTCAGCCTGCATATGGCCTGCGCCCCGATCATCAGCGGATGTTTCTGCCTGAACGCCTTCTCTGACAGCTGGCTCAATGCTCCGTCAGCCCCGATCACATGATCATGCCTGGCTATCCTGCCTGCTTGCTTCAGCTCTTCCAGGTCTATCTTCTTCCCCAGGTGGAAGCTGGCACCTTCTTTCTCAGCCAGCTTAGCTATATGTTTGTCAAAGGATTCCCTGTCCAGCACCAGCTCTGGCTGCTTCAGGTTGAACGAAGCAGACTCGTATCCGCTGAACACCTTCACCTTGCTCAGTCTGTTGACGATACACTTGGATGGGATATCCACAAGGTCCTTGAGATTATGTGTCACGATGCCTGTACACTGCACTGGCCTGCCTATTGCTTCGTGTTCTTCATACACATCTACCTGAAGGCCTTGCCTGGCCAGCAGCATGGCTGCATAGCTGCCCACAGGCCCTGCCCCGATGATCACTGCCGTTTTCATAGGATCCATCCCATTAGGTATCTATCTTCAGGGGTGAAAATAAAAACATTTATATAAAGGTTAGTATTCTTGAGTAACACTTTACAGTTACCATTATATAATGAGGGGGGTATCAAATGAACCTGAGCTTAAACCGAACAATCTCAAATCTGACTTCTAGGCTATACAGTAACTGGAGCAAGTTAGCGTTGGCTGGGGGAGTGGCCGCTTTCGCGCTGAACGCCTTTGCAGGGCCTGCGAACGCCGAACTATTCGCTGACGGCAAGGATACGTACGACAAGAGCGCAAAGACAGAAGAGGTCGCGCCTGCCGACTCGCTCGGCGCAGGCCCAGAGCCTCCAACCATCGAAGACCTTCTCCTGAATGATTTCATAGAGAAATACGGCATACAGAATCCTTCAAGGGACCACTTGCACATCTACAATGTTGGGGATATCGATGAAGTGAATGATTTCTTCAGCTGGCATCAATACACCCAGGATGAGATAGACCAGGTAATGGCCCAGGCCACAGACGATACACGATATTGCGTCTTCGGTGAAGACAAGGACCGCAACATTAAGTTCATGGCGCTCTACAGCGACGGTGGGAAGTACATGAGGAACGTCCATCTCCCGAAGTTCGGCGCAGGCGAGCTGCGTGAAGGCCGCGTCCTGGTCGACTCGGAAGGCAAGATTCCAACAATCACCATCGGAGAGCCTTATGTGAAGACGCTGGCGTCGCAGATGAATCTCACGCCCGGCGAGGGCGAATATGTCGCCATAGGCGGCCTGGCAGACGTGCTCAAGCAGATCCTTACAGACGGCGACTCGACAGGAGTTCTTACATCACAGCTGGAGCCAGGACAGCAGAGAGGCTATGCAGGCATAAAGACCCCTGACAAGTGGCTCGCTTCTGATCCATTGCTCTACAATGTCATTGAGGCGGCCATCGACAACCTCGAGCATGACGCTAGGGTCCTCGAGGACCAGGTCAAGTCCATACCATACGATAACTTAGCTTGGCTGATGTTCCAGGAATTGGGAGTGACAGTCGAGCAGCCTTTCGACAGCGAGTGTGCTGTGGAGAAGGAGTTCGCGGATTATTTCAAGCTGCTCCAGGATTGCCGCAGGGATCTCTGGGATGCAAAGGGGCATAAGAAGATCGATGACAAGACCATCGCAGAGATCACAGAAACGCTTGGATTTGCGAACGAGCATAAGGCTGCGATAAGGCAGGCTTATACCGAAATCACAGAGAGATTGGGCGACTGGAGCGCAGTCTCTGAGGCAAACTATCAGGAGGGCAATCATTTCGGCCTTCTTTCAGTATTGATTCCCCACCTCTATGAAGGCGTGGGTGTGCACAAGCTTCATCTTACAGGCAAGGGCGTCGCCAACAGCCACGGAAGGGCAAGGGTGGCATACAAGCACGTTGACTTTTCAGAAGGTACTGAAGGATGGGATTGGCGCCTGAGAGAGCTTATAGCAATAGAGGTCGAGGGAGGCAGCCTGAATTCCGAAGGCAGGAAGGTCAGCAACTTCGCCGCTACCAGGGGCAACAAGTCCAATTATCAGCAGATCATCGAGGACGCGAACATGACCGGCTCCATAGGCATTGCCCAGGCTTATCTCAACCTATTGGGTCCTGTTACGGTTTTCGGCCAGTACGGCAGGATCGAGAATGCCACCGAAGGCAAGCAGGTCGATCTCATAGACATGCTTTATCGCAACGGCACCCTTATCTCCAAGACTGAGCAGAGGGACCATACCAATCCGAGCGCAGAAGAGATCATCTCGGGCGGAGGCATAAGCCTGACGCCTATCGAAGGGACTCCCACAGTCGACGCGTTCTATCTCTTCCGAGCATATACTGAATCCGAAGATGGTGTCAGGACCGCAACAAAGACGAGCAATGACATCGTCGAGCTGCACGACATGACCTCCGGTGGAGAGGAGGAGAGGCATCATGCAGGCATCGGAACAGAGGTTAAGAACGGCCATATACTCGTCGGCCTGGATGCATCTTATGCCTGGGGAGACGGCTCAGGCTGGAGACAGTACTTCTCAAGGGCCGGCCATGAAGAGTCTTTGGAAAACTTTCTGTCCACTTATTCGTCTTGGCTCAGTGCCGGAGTCATCGCAGTCCAATCACCTTTGGACGGAAGGGTGAGCTTTTCGTATAATTGGAAAGGGAAGGACATTGATTTTGACACTAAGATCATGGATTGGACTGAGAACCGTGACACCAGGGACTGGAATCTTGTGGCAGGGCTTTACGTCCAAGCTGACAATGTCATGCAAGCAGCCTCCCAGGCACATGAAAACAACCGGTTAAGGCTCAGGGAGTCGCAGGACATAGCTTCGGCCAACCATGGCCTTCTTTACACACCTCCTGTCATCGGTACAGGAGTGGAGGGCGGTTACAGGGAATGGTCAAGCGCTGAGGTTTCTCCTCTTTTCAGGATGGATGATCATGAGATTGAGAGGTTTGCCAAGGGCCTTGTGAGAGCCACTGAACGGCTTGCATTTGAAGTGGGCTACCTGACAAAGGACACTCAGCATACCAGCCGGTTGCCTGGCATGACCAGCATGCAGGATGGCCAAGAGAGGGTGGAATACCTGCAGCTCGGAGTGATTACGGATTTGAAATTAGGCACCCTCCCGGTCAATCTAAGGGTCACTTACAGCGATGCGCGCAATGATAAGGCTCACGACCAGATAAATGTTCAAGTCGGGGCAGGGCACATCGGGATTGGAGGTTTCTAAAATGAGGTCGATATATCTTTTTGGGCTCGTGATGATTTTTATGGTCATGCCTGCTTCAGCGCTTGAGCTGGTAGTTGACATATACGGTTTTGACACTAATCCCACTGTAGGGGATACTATATTGATAAACGTGGATGTCAGGGGTTCATATAATTTTGTGCCGCACCATTTCTTATTGCTTGAGGATGGAGCTGTGCTCACTCAAGTTGATTGCGATACAAGTGATCCGCTCTATTGGTGCGACCTGGTCGATTTCCCGGTCACGAGAAACACTCCTGGAGTGAGGAGATACAAGGTGAAGGCAGTAGCCATGAACGGCAACACCAACGAACAGCATTACGTTGACGTCATATGGTGGCCGATCATCACAAACCTTGCGCCTAACATGCCTAATACACCGATCCCGGCGGACGGCGCGACCGATGTCCCGGTCTCCACCTCGATGCTGGAATGGGCAGGCGGAGACCCTGACAGCGATACGGTGTTCTATGATGTCTATTTCGATGATTATTTCCCTCCATTGCAGGCCATAGAGCTTGGCACGATCCTCGAAGAGGCGGCAATACCTACCGCTTTGGATTATGATACCACATATTATTGGGCCATAATTGCGGATGACGGCCTGGAGTCCACAGTCGGCCCTGTATGGTCATTCACAACAGAGGAGGAGCCGAACCTCCCTCCCACAGCTGACTTCACCTGGCAGCCAGTAACGCCAGAGATAGGCGAGCTGACCACATTCACATCAAATTCCAGTGATCAGGAGGACGACGAATTGACGTATGAGTGGAGCTTTGACGGCATTCCAGGAGGGGATGAATTAGAATTAACTCACGTTTTCAGCACAGCAGGAAATCATGACGTCAAGCTGTCTGTCTCAGATGGCATTAACGCCCCTGTCAGCATCACCAAGACCATAGAAGTGGTCGTTCCTCAGCTAGTGGTCACAGAGCTCATGTGCTTCCCGCGCGTCATTGTGGACAACAACCAGAGCTGCTCAGTCCAAGTAAGAACAGAACACGGACAGGTGCCTGGAGGCGTGACAGTTGATATATTCATGGATAACATAATGCTTTTTGGTACATGCACAACAAATGACATATCAGGCAGCTGCGAGGTCAAGAGCATCCAGCTTACGGTGGGGAACCACACTGTGCACGCTACAGCAGAGAGAGATGGCTATATATCAGATATGGACCAGGAACCCAGTTACACCTACTCTGTGGAGGACCATATATTTGATTTAATCAACCTTGAGGTCTTCGGCTCGGTCAACGACATGGATGCCGGAATTGCTGATTATGAATATTACAGGGGAGAGGACCTATACCTGAAGTTCCAGGTGGTCGACCTGAATGATAACGATAATCTCGTCGAGGATGCCATAACCTCTGCGTGGTTGACCAGCCCGCCAGGAGGAATGGCAAGTCTGGATTCGTTCGAACACAACGGTGACTATTGGTACTTCTTCAGGCTGGACCAGATACCTCTCTCGCACGAGTTCCTGGGCGATTCAGTGATATTTGCTTTTGCCTTCGAGAACCTCAAGGGAGGCGGCCAGCGCGAGATACCGGTAAAGATACTCAACAACCTGCCACAGATAGCAGAATCATTGCCTGACTTAGTGGTTGCCGAAGGCGACTCTTTGACAGCAGACCTATCATCCTTCAAGTCAGACCTGGAGGATTCAGGAGATAACTTGACATGGGCATTTGAGAACAACAATCCTGAGCTATTTTCAGCAGAGCTCGACGGAGACGAACTGACCGTTACTGGACTTTCGCATGGCACAGGCGACATCGACCTCGTGCTATCAGACCTTGACGGCGATAGCGACGAGGAAGTCATGCAGGTCATTGTCAGCGATAACATTCCTGTGATAGAAGAGACGGTGGCAGACCCAGGCTTGTTCTGCGCTCCTGAAGAAGTGGCTTTCTCAGCCACTATAGATGGCGGAAACCTGCCTTTCAGCTATGCTTGGTATTACGGCGATGGCTCATCCACGACCGGCATGAGCGACGGCTATACTATTACGGCAGCCCACACCTTCCAGGACAGGATCAACTACAACGTCTACTTCAATATAACAGACGCCGATGGCGACGGATCGGAATCCTCCATCATGATATATGGCAACGCGACCTGTGAGCCTGAGAACTATCCTCCGTACAATCCGCACACGCCGAGCCCGGCAAACGGAGCAGTCGATGTGCCTATAACTACAGGTTTGAGCTGGCATGGCGGCGACCCTGACGGCGACACTGTATATTACACTGTGAAGCTCGGCACGAATCCTGACAATCTCGACTTGATAGCAGAGGACATCACAGCAACAAGTGTTGATTTAAGCACTTATGACTTGGATTACTCTGAGACATACTACTGGAAGGTCAGGGCCTGCGATACCGGAAGTGGAATATGCAAGCAATCAGATGCCTGGCAGTTCACCACAGAAGAAGAGAACCATCATCCGTACAATCCGCACACGCCGAGCCCGGCAAACGGATCGATTAACGTTCCGATTGACACAGGCCTAAGCTGGCACGGCGGCGACCCTGATCAAGGTAATACAGTGACGTATGATGTTTATTTAGGCACAGACAATTCAAGTGGAATGGTCAATAACCATCCATCTACCACTTTGGATCCAGGTACTCTTGAATATGATACGGTCTATTATTGGCAGGTCACAGCGAAAGATAATCATGGAGCTGAGACAGAAGGTCCGGTTTGGACCTTCACCACAGAAGAAGAGGGCAACCAGCCTCCGGTAGCGGACTTCACTTGGTCTCCAGAAGAGGTCTTTGTCGGCGACGAAATAGAGTTCAACTCTACATCATCTGACCCTGAAAATGACCCGCTCACATATGTGTGGGACCTCGACGATGACGGTACCACAGATGCAACTGCCCAAGCGGCCTCATGGACCTTCTACACGGACGGCCCACACGACGTGACCTTGACAGTATCAGACAGCATAAACGACCCTGTGAGCATCAAGAAGACGGTCCAGGTCATCACTCCGGTGCTTGAGATAATCGACATCGAATGCTTCGACAGGGTCATAAACGGCAGTTCCCAGAGCTGCAGCGTGCAGGTGAGGCGCATCAACAGCGATATCCCGCCTGTCGCAGACGTGACAATATATTATGCTGACGGCACAGTGTTCGGAGAGTGCACCACAGACCATATCAGCGGCGGCTGCGAAGCGCAGGACATCCAGACACAGCTGGGAGATATCACGGTCTATGCAGAAGCAGAGGCACAATACCATACCCCTGACAACGATCATGAACCGACATATACTTATGAAGTGGTCGAGCACGTGTACAACATCTTGGGCCTGGCAGCCTACGACTCCCTTGCTGACATGGATGCCGGCTATCAGAACACTATATATTATAGGGGCGAAGACGTCTATATCAAGTTCCAGGTAGAGGACTTCCAGGGCAACTTCATGGACGAGGCCATCACCTCTGCCGAGCTCATAAGCGAAGCAGGGGGCAGGATAGCGCTCGAATCCTTCGACCACGACGGCCAGGACTGGTACTTCTTCAAGCTGGAGCCCATCCCGCTGAGCCATGACTTCATAGGAGACTCATGGATATTCAGCTTTGCTTTCGATAATGCGAAGGGCGGCGGACAGGCATCCATAGACCTGACCATACTTAACAACCTGCCTGTGATCACCGGCCTTCCAGTTGTCTTAGAGCTGGCATTGGACCAGGAACTCACCTTGCAGCTGTCCTTATACGGATATGACCTGGAGGATTCAGATGAGAATCTCAGCTGGACCAGTGAATATCTGGCTACTGCGCCTTTCAGCGCGACTCTGAGCGGTGATGAGCTCACCTTGACACCTTTACATGAAGGCCAGGGAGACATCGTGCTCACTTTGCATGACCTTGACAATGATTTTGACTCCAAAACCATACTGATAGACGTGGTCGATACCAATCTTGCTCCGATTGCCGATCCAAACGGCCCATACGCGGGCAGGCCTGGCGAACTGATCCAGTTCAGCAGCGAGGGCAGTAATGACCCCGACGGCGAGATAGTCTTATATGAGTGGGATTTCGGCGACGGCGCGACCTCAGACGAACAGGATCCGACCCATGCATATGCAGGGGAGGATACCTATGCAGTCACCCTTACAGTCACGGACAACGCCAGCAAGAGCACCACAGCAGGCACGACCGCAGTGATTGCTAATGTGCCGTTCGACGTGGTGTTGTATGCCGAGCCGACCTCAGGACCGGCACCCTTGACAGTAACATTCCAGGCCCGCACAGAATACGAAGATGGCGTGAAATATTATTGGAACTTCGGCGACGGCAACGGCGGCATGGGCAGGACAGTGCAGCACACCTACAAGGACGAAGGCGATTACACAGCGACGATGTACGCGGTAACGGACCTGGGAGATGTCATCTCAGGCACGGTTGATATCGATGTGGGGGAGAGCATTACCAAGGACGGGGTGCCCAGACGCAGGTTAGAGCTCTCGCACTTCAACATGCCTGACACCGTCGAGGCAGGCTCTGAACTGCCCATCTTGGTGAACGTCGATAACAATGGCAAGAAGATGAAGGACTTAAAGATCGTTGCCATGGTGAGGGACATCGACGCCAGATATGTGGCTGGCCCCATGACGGTGAAGGCAGGGGACGAAGTGCATAAGAGGATCATGCTGTACATCCCGGACTGGGTCGAGCCAGGGGTGTATGACGTCATGCTCTACGTCGGAAATGACCTTGTGAATAGGGTAAAATACCGTGAAATCGAGATAGTCAGGGGAAAATGATAAAAATGACCCCATTTTCACTGACTGAACAGAAATATTTAAATATAAGTTGTGCTTACTGACCGATGGTTAGTAAATATGACCACTCTTAAAAAACTACAATGAGGGGGTATATAAAGATGGGAATGAACAAACTTTTGCTGACATTTTTGCTGGTGGCTGTGATGTGCACTGGCATTGTTGCTGCAGCGGATAACACGCCAGAGATCGTCTGGGTCAAGCTTGACGGCGATGAACTCAGCGAGACAGGCGGAAACGCGGTCGATCTTGTCCGAGGAGAGGAATTCGAGGTCAAGGTCAAGGTCGAGGCTGCAGAGCTCGTTCCATGGAACGATGCCCAGATCGAAGTCACGATCAAGGGTTCACACAACGACGACATAAGGGACATAACCAACACCTTCGACCTGAAGGAAGGGGACCATACCAAGACGAAGACTCTGACCCTTACATTGCCTGACGACTTGGACACCGACAAGGGCAAGGGAGAGGAGTACAAGCTCAGGGTCCGAATCGAGAACAGGAACGGAGACACCATATCAAAGACATACGACCTCTTCGTCGAATCAGAGGATTATGACACCATCATAAAGGACATCATCTTCAACCCGGCTGACAGGGTCATGGCAGGCAGGAGCCTCCTGACGATTGTCAGGCTAAAGAACATGGGTTACGAGAATGAGGAAGGCATCAAGGTCATGGTCGAGATACCCGAGCTGGGCATCTCAGCCGCTGACTATGTCGATGAGCTGGACGCTGACTCATCCACGACCTCAGAGGAGCTTTACATGAGGATCCCCTCATGCGTGGACGCCGGCGAATACGACGTAAAGGTCACAGTCTCATATGACGACGGTGATGCCAAGGTTACGAAGATGGAGAGCATAATCGTCACCCAAGACGAGGCATGCGACTTCCCAATAACTGACGGGCCATCCATGGCGACCGAGACAGTGCTTTCAGTGCCGCGAGTGCAGAGCATCTCCGCGGGAGCGGGCGTGGTCTATCCGGTCACCATAAGCAACCAGGGCGGAGCATCAAGGACATACACCCTTGCTGTCTCAGGCATCGATGCCTGGGGTTCATACAGGGTCGATCCTAGCAACGTCGTGGTCGTGCCTTCAAAGGGCTCTAAGACGGCTTATGTGTACGTCAACGCCAATGACAACGCGCCCCAGGGCAGCTATACCTTCGCCTTGAACCTGGTATCAGGCTCTGAGTCAAAGGACGTGAGCATGGAAGCGGTCGTTACCGCTGGTACAGGGGGAGCGGCTTGGTTCAACGTCAAGAAGGGACTTGAGATCGCGCTTGTCGTGCTTGTGGTCGTACTGGTGATTCTCGGACTCATAATCGGCTTCAACAAGCTGAGAGGAGACGAGTCTGAGGAAGAGGAAGACACCAAAGGCCAGACCTATTATTGATTTTTTTTACTTACCTTATTCTTCTTTTTCGAGCATGCTAGCCATTAAGCTTTTATCACCATTGAAAGCCCATATGATGTATGCAATATCGAAAGGCTTAAATATAAGTTCTTCTTCAAGAGTGACAACAGGGGGGATTAAATTATGAGTGGTAAATATTTAATAATCTTTGTGATGATTGTGGCATTGATGCCCGTAGCAGAGTCGCTGACGCATGATTTCAGGGCGTTCTCCGGCTTGGCAGAGTTCTCAGCATGCCAGTGTTCATTTACCTCAGACAAGATAGTGGTCCAGAACACGGGGGATCTCTCGCTCACCTTCAAGGTGACAAAGACAGGTACGGCCGCGAGCTTCATAACGATATATCCGGACACCTTCAGCCTCCCTGCCGGGAAAGCTGTAGAGCTCAAGTCCTACATCAACGTGCCATGCACAGCCCTTCCAGGAGAGTATGACCTGGACATCTACTTCTCCACCAACATGGCCACCAGGAAGATGCTCAAGCAGAAGATAACAGTTGAGCGCTGCCCCAACCTTGAGATAGTCCCTATCAATTACACGAAGTCTGTCAAGCCATGCGAGAAGGCCTCTTACCGTATCGATATAAGGAACACAGGGCCCTATCCGGAGATATATGACTTTGCCATATCACCTCTTACAGAGCACATCAGCACGAGCTTCAACGCTGTCCAGATAAATCCCAACGGCACAGCGCCGTTGTTCATAGAGGTGAATGCTCCCTGTGAGATAAGCGGCGACTTCAACCTCACGCTGACGACGAAGACCAGGCAGTCGGGCTTCATTGCAGAGACCCCGTTCTACCTGCACATCCTGCCTTATTATAATTACACCATATCAGTCGATGAAGACATCACAGTGTGCGAGGACTCAGGCCTGATCATGCCCGTAAGGGTGAGGAACCTGGCAGACTTCTCGAACACCTTCAACCTGACTTATTCAGGCTCAGCATGGGCTCCCAAACCCATGGGCTTTGAGGTCTCAGCAGGCAGCTCGAAGAGGAAGAACGCTACCATGGACATACCCAAGGGCAGCGAAGGCGAATATCATCTATTGATCGACGCAATATCTGGCAAAGGCCAGGCAGGGCTCGAAGAGAACGTCACGATAACAGTGGAGAGATGCTACGGGACAGAGATCAGCTTTGAAGAGCTGTCAAGGACTATCTGCGTAGGTGAGGAAGGCGGAACCAAGTACAAGATAAAGAACACAGGCACACAAGAGCAGGAGCTTGTGATCAATGTAACGGCTCCTGAAGGCTTCACGACACAGGGTGAACTGACCCTGCCAGCAGGCGAAGAGAAAGAGCTGATGCTGAACATGGTGCCCCTGGACTGGCAGGCAGGCAAGAACTACAGGATCAAGGTCAGGGTCACTAATAAGGACCACCCGGATTACTGGGCAGAGGCCTCTATCCCTGTGACGGTCGTTGGCAGCTGGCAATGCGAGCTGCTGGTATTAGAGCCGAAGAGCAAGCGCATACACCCTGAACCCACCACATTCACCCTGAAGGCCAAGAACAGGGGTGTCCAGCAGGGTACATACAAGATATCTTACCTGGGGCCGGACTGGGTCTCGCTGAACATCGACGAGTTCGTCATCGACTCCAGGATGGAGTCATACATCGACGTGATTGCTAACCCGCCGAACATCACAGGCACGTTCCCCATCAACATGACCTTCAAGGTCGTGGGCAAGGACACAGCCTACAACATCCCGTTCAACCTGAAGGTTGCAAGGCCCAACCCGATCGCATTGATGCTTGCAGGATTCTGGAGCACATACTGGCTTTTTATCGTACTCGGACTGATACTGCTGATAATCATAATCATATTGCTCATCATCCTGGCTTATAACAGCAAGAAGAAGCAGGCCCTGAAGTCAGCGGAAGAGCGCAACGAGGAGTCAGCCCAGAAAGCCTTGGAGCTCGCAGAGGGCCAGGAGAGGCGCAGGAAATATTACAACGCCCTGGTGGCCTATGAAGAGGTCTCGACCAGGTATCGCAGGACAAGGTCTGCAAAGGAAGCGAGGAAGCGCATGACCGTCCTGAACAGGATGCTCAAGGAAGAGGCCAAGCCTCAGCCTGTGAGGGCGCAGCAGCCCGCGAGAGCAGAGAAGAAGAGACCGAAGAAGGAGGAAGAGCCATCATTGGCCTTCAACATCATACTCACAGCAATCATACTGATCTTGCTCATCGTCGCTTTCGTGGCGCTATACCATACCACGTTCAAGCCTGCAGGCAATGAGACCGTCAACGACACATTCACGCAGGTCCCTGACTCTGGGAAGACCCGTTGGGTCTGGGAGCAGGACACGACCTATACTGTTGACCTCTCTGACATGTTCGCTGACCCTGACATGGACGCCCTCAAGTTCACTTTCACTGAGCCGGACCACATCGAGGTGGAGAAGGTCGAGAGCACCATCATGCTCACGCCTGAAGAGGGCTGGAGCGGCGAGGACACCATCGTCTTCACAGCAGACGACCTGAAAGGAGGCAAGGTGAAATCACCTGAGATAGAGCTCATAGTCGTGCCTGCAGTGATGAACGAGGCAGAGGAGCAGTCATCCCTCGGCAGGTTCTGGGGCTGGATCGGCGCCTACGTCAACTACATCATCCTCGGCCTGGTCATACTCATAATCCTCATCGGGCTAATTCGGATTCTAGAGAAGGAAAAGAAATAACGCTATCTGTTATTCTGACTTCGCCAAGGGCGAGGCAGCACCACTGGCGCGCTGGGAAGACTGAAATTTTGAGGTTCGGTTGATGATTGGACCTGAACCGAACAAATTTCCGGCTGACAGGACGGTCTTTCCGACAATCATGACGAGCAATGGGGAGGAAAGCCGGCCGTGAGCGCTGCCAGCAGTGGTGCTGCCGGCATAAATATGACTATTAGCCTTGTTGTTGCCGAGCTCAATATTATAAAATAGGATAAAGCTGGGGGCGCTGGGATTCGAACCCAGATCAGCTGGTTACCG
>JAHIVG010000074.1 GCA_018816705.1 Nanobdellota archaeon | reverse complement strand
ACCTTGTCCAGCTTCAGTATCTTCTTCCATATCGATGCGTGCTCTGCCTCGACCTTGCCGAGGGCCTTGAAAAGCTTCTTGCCTTCCTCATCCTGTACCTTCTCTGCTGCACAGAAATAGAAGGTTGCGTTGCTGACCTCTACCTTCAGGGCCTTCTCGGTATTGGCCTTGTCCTTCTCGTTGAGCTCGACGTCAAAGGTCTCCTTGTAGTCCTTGGCCTCGACGATGAACTTCTCGTAGGCGCCGCAGAACGGGCACCTGGTCGGGGTCTTCTCTCCTATGTAGGGGTCGCCGCAGATCCTGCACCTGAATAGCTTTACCATTGTTTCACCTCACCTGTATTCGCATCCGCTGCAGGAGGCACAATAGCCCCCTAAGGATGACTCGTAAGCGGCAGCTCCGGATGAATAGTTGCCGCTTGTTGCAGTGTATGTCGAACTGAATTCCATCTTAATCACACCCACATCCACATTCGCATTTTTCCATGAAGCACATGCATTCCGGCTCGTAATATTCCTTCGGATGCTTGCATGACGGGCACTTCTCTGGAGGCTCCTTGCCGTCCCAGATGTAGCCGCACTTGGCGCACTTCCATCTTATGGGCTTGTCGCGCTTGAAGACCGTCCCGTTCTCGACCATCTTCAGCAGCGCCTTGAACCTCGCTTCATGCTGTTCCTCAACTTTGGATACTTGCGTGAACAGCCTGGCAGCTTCCTTGTCGCCATCAGCCTCTGCTTCCTTTGCAAAGGTCGGATACATCTCGGTGTTCTCGTAATGCTCGCCCTCAATTGCAGCTTTTAGGTTGGCCTTGGTGTCGCTTATTCCTTTCAAAAGCTTGAACTCATCCTTGGCATGCTGTATCTCATTCATGGCTGTCTCCTCGAAAAACTTGGCAATGTATATGTAGCCTTCCTTCCTTGCAGCTTTGGCGAAGTAATCGTACTTGTTCCGGGCTTGGCTCTCTCCTGCGAAAGCAGCCTTAAGGTTCTCTTCTGTCTTGCTCATTTTTTATCACCCTTGCATCTCTTGCATTTTCCCTTGAATATGATGTGCACGCAGACCGGGCAGAACTCCACGCTTTTAACATTTTTCATCGCATAATCATATATGTTCTTCTGGTTAATGTCCCAAATCCCGCCGCACTCGGTGCAGACGAAGTGCTGATGCTCGCACGGGCCTGCATCGAAATGGAACTCGTTGTTTATCTCGAGCTTAATGATGGCACCCTGCTCGGAAAGCAGGTTGAGGTTCCTGTACACCGTAGCCAAGCTTATGGTCGGCAGGTCCTTGATCACAGCCTTGTGGACCTCTTCTGCTGTCGGGTGCGTGTGAACGCACTTCAGGTGCTCCAGTATCTTCAAGCGTTGCGTTGTCTGTCTGGTCGCCATAATGCTGTCTCATTGCTCTTATTGATAATGATTATTAATTGATAATCATAACTGATATATAAATGTTGTGGTTTTGTGATTTATGCTGTCTGGTATGTGGAAATTGAACTTATGAGAAAAACGAATATTAATTCCTTGCATTCCAGAAAAACGCGACCGAAAAGCTTTTTAATCCCCCCCAAGCCCCGGCCGTGACAATGGCAAACGACATACAATTGGATATCAGAGTTACTAAGAAAGCATTGCAATACAGCCCACATGAAGCGGTAGAAGATATCATAGTGGATGCAGAGCAGATGATGGCGCACCTTCCCATGCCAGAGGGCACGGACATGGCACGAGTGTGGGTCAAGCCCGGCGATGAAGAAGGTGATGTATGGCATACAGTGGAGTTCTATGCCGCCGGGAAGAGGGTGGATAGGCTGGAGTACGTCTGATTGTTCTAATCCTTTTCTTTACTGTATTTGCCCAGCGACAGCTGGCCTTTTCGCTTGCCTTTCGGGACAGCCTCTGCCTGCTGGCCGACCTGCTCCTTGATGGTCTCGGCCATGCCCTTGCCGAGCAGCTGCGCCAGGGTGCTGTATGAGGCCTTCTTCACGCCCGCGATGTCCTTGATGCCGTTGTTGAAAAGCCTTCGGGCTCTCGCTCTCCCTACCTGCTTCAGCCTGATCAATGGGAACAGCTCTTCCTTCGCCCCGTATTTCATCCTGGTCCGGGCTTTCCTCAGCTCTGTGGACAGCCCTAGCTTGGACAGCTTGGAGAGCTCGTCTGCAGCGAAGAGCAACCAGTCAGCGATGTTCAGCTTCATCCTTATCTCGCCGGGCCGTATGTCATACTTCTCCAAGAGGTATTCCTCGTGCTGCTCCTCTATCCAGTCATGCATGAACAGCGCAGTCTTGACCGCGTTCTGATAGCTGTCGAACTCAGGGTCATAGAAATAAGGCTCGTTCTCGAGCAGGGAGGCCTGATGCGATACCATTGCATCATCCATCATATCCGCATCCTTGGTCTTCACCCGGAGCAAGGGCCTCATCTCTAACGTGCAGCAGACCATGTGCAGGAAAGAGAACGGAGTGATGCGCTTCCTCTCGGCCTTTGCCATGCAGTCCAGCATGGACCTGCCGGTGTAGGGGTCAAGGTATAGCTCAGCGACCCTCTTGCCGAGCTTCGTGGCCTTCAGCTTTCCGGATGCGATCTCATCCGCACCCACGAAGTCATCGTCGCTGCCTTCGAGGAACTCCCATTCCTGCAGCTTATGTATCATGGAGCACAGCTTGGCCTTCAGCTCTGTCATGTCCTGGAACTGGTGGGCCCAGAACGTCTTCCCGAAGAAGTCGAACAAAGATTCTTCGGTGTGGATGAACTCGCTGGCTATGAGGCTGAGTATGTAAGTGCGGAGCACGGGTTCGACCGCCAGCTTTGATTGGATGGCCTCGGGCTCGCCCTTGATGTAATGCTCGACAATCTTGTCCTTCTCGGCGTCTGTGCTGGCGATCGCGATGGATTCGCCGTAGCTGTCGAATGAAGGCCGTCCTGCCCGGCCGGATTGCTGCAGGTATTCAAGGACAGGGATCCAGGCGAGGCCGCGGTGGCCGAAGCGTCTCAGGTCTCTCAGTATTGTGCGGAAAGCAGGCAGGTCCACCCCGGCTGCCAGCGTCGGCGTGCAAGCGATGATAGGTATCTTCTTCTCGCGGAAGGCGTCCTCTATCAGCTCCCGCTGCTTCTGGGCAAGGCCCGCGTGATGGAATGCGATGCCCCGCTCGAGGCAGTATGCAAGGCGCTCACACTGCTTCGTGGGCCTGCTCAAGGCCTTGCGCGCCTCTTCAGAAATCTTCTTCAGATAAGGATTCTTCAGCATGGCCTTACGGGCGATATCCTCTGCCACCTTCTCAGCGCTGCGCTTGGTGTTGACGAAGACCAGGGCCTGCTTCTTCTTCTTTATCGTGTCGACCGCGAGGTCGATGACAGGGTCATTCGTCAATGGAGGTATGGTGAAGGAAGACATGGAAAAAAGGAAAAGAAGGGTGTTTATATGTTTTTTTCCCGTTCAAAGTCTTAAGCCATGCTCAAATATTTAATGGTCTTGTATCTCCTTAAGCTTCAAAACTGAGTATATATTTTAAAGTAGTAACATTTAAATAAATCAATGGATTACCCCCTCCGATATGGCTGATCTGGAAGTCGTGCTAAAAGATTTCGGTGAGATCTCAAGGAAAGCGTTTGAATTAAAGGATCTTGAGAGGGATGCGATAGAAGAGGATTTTGAGAGTGGTCTCGGATATCATATGGCCCTAATAGATTACATGTTCTTGGATGACCTGAAGCTGGTGTGGTATGACGGCAGGGAAGGCTCCATGCCAGAAGTCCCTGTCGGGAATCCTGAAGATTACGTGGCGATAAGGGATGATTATGAAGCGCTGAAGGCATTTCTTGCGCCGATATTAGACAGGGGAAAGGTGGAAGCAGGGATGGGAGGTCATGGCGACAATACACGTGATACCAACCTGGCTGATTACGTCATCTGGATGCATACGTATTCTGAGCACAAACCCTTCAGGGAAAATCTGGAGAAGGCTGTCGTTGAGCTCCTGAAAGAGAATTTTGATATCCCCAGGAAGTCTTATGAAGAAATCGACCAGGAAGTGAGTGCAGAAAAAATTGAACGTGCCAGGACCCGTGACCTAGAAGAGTATAAGGTGGCTGACATGCGAGGTGTCATCAAGGAGATGATGCAAGATTGGAACGAGAGAAAAGCTGATCCATCGAAAGAACTCGAATCATTCTTCAAAGATGGCAGGAACTTCTGGGTGATACAAAAGCATATGACAGAAGAGCTCGATGAGACCGCTAGAGAGGCACTCTACCAAAAGCTCGAGGATGCTAATTGGGAATATGGCAGGTTGGAGACTGAAGTCGTGGACCAACTCGTTGACCTTGAACTGAGATCCGGTCTCAAATATAGGCAACATGATGTCCGTGAGAGATATGCTCAGCAGCACAACAGGCTGCTGGGGCTGCTGGATGTGATTGCGGCTAATGGCAAGCCTGACAACGGATTCTCAGATTCCTATCCTGTCTTGGCAGAGAGGGCGAGAGAGGGCTTCATGAAAGATGCGCATGATGTCGAATATTCTTACTCTGCATCAAACATATACCGGAGCATCCTCATTGCGCTGGCCTCAGTCCAGCAGGGCGATGGACTGCAGCAGTTCTGGCTCGACAGCATCAGGGATGATCCGAGCTCTCAAAGAGTTATCGTCTCAGTGCATGGTCTACTATCGATATATGGTTCAAAAGAAGAGAAGAGGGCAGCGATTCCTTCGGTATTGGAGAGGCTTCAGGAAAGAGGATATGATGTCGACGAAGAATACACATCCCATTCTCCCATCGGATTTTATACGAATGAAAACCTATTGAATGATATCCTGGAACATATCACAGGACTGTGCTTCTCAAGAGATACATATTTCCACATCGACAAGGAAGCCAACGCGCTGGATTTCCTCAATGAGAAGACGGTCGAGACAGCCAGCTATACATTCAGCTTTTCCAGGTATACTCCGCAGGGAAAAAAGGATATCAAGGTCGCATTCAATGTCTCAGAGGATTCCCTGGAGGGGGATGTGGAGCTTGAAGGTAGTGTCAGGGCCTATTTGAGCGACTTTGGATATGAAGTTCCCAATGAGGTGTTTGTGACATCCCTGGAAGGCAGGAGGATTCAAGGTACAGATGCTAAACTTGTCGATCCGGATGGAAATGATATTGATGGCTTCTATGAAGGATTGATAGGCCTGAATCACACCCTCTTCCCATTCATCTATGATGCAGAGCAGGAGGTCCTGTTGGTGGCAGAGCCCGTCAAATCGAAATCGATGATGTTCGGCGGTGGAAGAGGCTGGGAAGAGCGGAGGATGGGCCTTGACAAGGTAGAAGAGAAGGTCATGTATTCCCGGTATCGGCCGTTGTCAAGATTAGGTGAAAGGGTCAACGAGCTGATTGATGAGAAGAGGAAACAACGATATCTCGGCGATTCCTTGTATAGCCTGCAAGACAGGCTTACGGATGAACTGACCCCTCATATCGCCAATGTGGTGAGCGGTAGATTGATACAGCAGTCGGATGGGCTGGTGAAATAATAATGGGCCCGCGGAGAGTTTCAGCTTGCTTTTGAACTCCGGACCGCTCGATATCTCCGCCGGAATCCCGGCATATCAGTCGAGCGCTCGATTGCCTGACGGCTCCGCCATAACAAAGGGGACTCCGGTCGCCTGGGCGACTAGGAATCGCCTGTCGTCGTGCGAAACCGTCACCAGACTAAGCTACGGGCCCGTGATGAGAAGTTGGTAAAGGAATGTTTATAAAGGTTGCGATGGTTCAAATCTGAAGTTGGACTTTTACCCGTTCGACCAGCTGGCCTAGGTTAAAACACACAGGTCCATCAAATTTGGACGCATCAATTGTATCACAATCATACATGGCCCTAGCGTAGAATGCTACAGGACCCAGGCCACCCGCATTATAAGTGTTCTCAAGAGCTCTTTGGAGGTCGTCCTGAGAACCATTAGGTATCTCGACAATAGAATCCCTGAAATATTTTATTCCCGAAGAGTGTTCGCTGAAACCTGGCTGCTTCACTACCTCAATTGGTATTCCCAGGCGTTTTGCTGTATCGCATACGTCCTCGAAAGTCGTGCCGCTCAATTTCGTAGGCTGAGTTTCTGGATGTTGATCTTCCATAATAGTCGTTATTCAGGAGTAGTATAAAAAGCTTACGATTTATTGAGTCTCTTCTGGAACAGCGATGCCTCCAGGTATGAGTTGACCAGGTGCAGGCCAGGCACTTCCTTCATCTCTGAGGCGCCTAGGACCAGAAGGCCGTTCTGCGGTAACCGGTCGACGAATCCCCCGACTATCTTGTGCTCGTCAGGCCAGTCCTTGCGGGATGCATCGTAAGTGGCCTGGAAGATGCCCAAATATTTCTCGACAATCGTTCTCTCGTCCTCAGATAACTCATGTGCCTCAAGATACTCCTCGATATTCCTGATATATTCCAAGCAATCGCTGCCTTTAGGGATATCCCCAACCTTTTGCATGATTCCTTCCCCTACCTTTTGTCCTATAGGCATCGTGGCCATAAATAATTCATTGACCCTGTCCTGCACCTCTTCCTTTCCCTGGGACTCATCCATAACTATATTTGCAGGGCTGTGAAGGTATATGATATCAAAAAGGGGGTCATCCTTGCTCATATCAGCCGATTCATATTCCTGCCTGTTCCTTATCACATTGCGCGAGGTCTCTTTGAGGTAACCCAGCCTGAAGTGGGGGTGGTTGCCGAACATCACTTCGAGGCTTGACATGCCCTGCGCGAACTCCCTTATCTGCGCCTTGATGTATTCCCTCTCGTCCCTGTCATAATGATCTTTCGGCTTCAGGGGGTTGTCAGGCATGCAGTAGAACAGGTTGAGCATGACGTCAAGCATGGCAGGGAAGACGTTCCTGCTAGGCTTCACAACGCGTCTGACATAGTCCTGAAAATAGGGATGTGTGGATAGGTCATGATGTTTCAGCTCAGGCATGCTTTGATAGGGCGTGACCTGCCTCTGCGGCACTCGCTCCTGTCTCTTTAGTATAAGACAAAAATAACGCATAATTTATATAGTAGTTATGTTTTATTTATGTCATGATAAACTTGCAAACTCGAGAACTGGTTCTTAAATGGAATCGTGAAGGAAAAAAACAACAACAAATCGCCTCGCTGGTTGGGT
>JAHIVG010000073.1 GCA_018816705.1 Nanobdellota archaeon | reverse complement strand
CTGATACCAGTTGCGTCAATCGCGACTTTCTCAGAATTTGGGATGAAATTCTTGAACGCGAGAACGAGCTTGTCAAGAACAAGCATAGGCAGCCGTTGAGCAAACTTGATCAACGTAGTATAATGCGGAAGCTTATTCAACCCCAAATACACTCTGATATCGCTGTTCCCAGCGATATCCGTAAGCAATTCCTCGTAAGTAAACTTACGAAACTGCTTGTAAACAAGCAGGAAAAGATGCTTGAAATTCGAATACAACTTGTTCGAAAATTTGCTAAAATGCAAAGGAAGCTCAGAAATCCTGAATAATTCATAGCAAAAATCCGCAACCTTCTTAAACTTGTTCCGCACAATCCTCATTGGTAGTCACCTCGTCGACAAAATGTCTTTTCGTAATGTTTTATCGACGAGAACTACTATTTAATCCCTTCTATTTAAAGTAAGGATTTCATATTAGCCCAAAGCGGCGGCTCGTTAGGAATATAGATTTTTACAGGACCTAAAGCGGCGAGAACTCCTTGGGCATCTGCGGCGTGCGCCTCTCCTTCTTCTCGATGCGCATGTCGGTTATCCAGGCATCAGGGAACTGTCCATTGTCGTCCTCCTCATGCTCCTTCACCATCTGCAGCACCGTGTTCAGCGCCACGGCAGTGGCCATCATGCTCTCCATCTCCACGCCTGACTTGGCAGTGGCCTTGACCGTGCTCTTCACCTCAATGAACTTGTCCTGCACGTCGAACGTGACCTGGATGCTCTCGAGCGGGATCTGATGGCACATCGGGATGAGGCCTGAGGTCTGCTTTGCAGCGTTTATCGCTGCAATCTCCGCCTGGGCCAGTACATCACCATCCTCTATCTCCTTGTCGACAATCCTCTTTATCGTCTTCTCCTTGAGGAATATCTTGCCAGAGGTTATTACTTCCCTGACGACCTGGCGTTTACTGGAGAGGTCTTTCATAACAGCATGGTTTGCTCGGTTTTATATAAAGATTACGTAGCCCTGTCGAAAGGTTTATATAAATCGAGACCACTCTTGAGTGGTTAACATAATGGGTGGTCAATGGCATGATGCCTAGGCCTTGCCGAACCTGTCGCCGCCGAAAGATATCAATCTGTCGCCTTGTTCTTTCAATCCTGCGTGGACGACCTTGCCCACGAAAAGTATGTGGTCTCCGACCTCATGCTCTGCAACAACTTCACACTCAAGGTGTGCTATCGCTTCCTTGATCCTAACGCTGTCCAGCCTCTCAGAATCTTCTCGAGTGAACCTCGTTGCTGAGAACTTGTCAGATGTCCTGCCAGAATGCGTGCCGCAGAACCAGGCGTCCTTCTCATGCTCCGGGCCGATGAAATTGACGACAAAGCAGCCCGCATCCCTTACGAGCTGGCAGGAGAACCTGGTCTTGCCGATGGCGATGCCGTAGAGGAACGGCTCATGGCTGAGAGGCGTGTGCCATGCAAGCACGATGATGTTGTCTTTCTCCTTTCCCATGACTTTAGAACTGGTGCTCACTAAAGCCACTTGCCACGGCCTGCATACATTGTGCAGCGCCGCCTTCACAGAATCATAGACTTCCATCGCATACCACCACCAGGTCCTTGTCCTCCATGATCGTCTTCTTGACCTTCAGATGCTTCTTTATGAGATCGATGAGCTCATCAAACCTGTTCGACTTCCTCAGCAGGGATATCACGATATCGCCCTTGCACACCCTCTTCATCTCTTCAAGGGCCTTCTCGGGTTCGTGGAAGTTATGGAAAGCCGTAACGGATATGACGGTATCAAAAGAATCATTCTCAAAAGGGAGGTCCTCTGCCTTACCCTTGACCGTTGGGATATCTGCGTGCTTGAGCATGCCTTCGCTGGGATCGATGCCCATCACATCATTCAAGCCCTGGCTGGACAGCCCTGTGCCGCAGCCCACATCCAGGGTCTTCCCCTTGACATAGGGCCGGATGATGCGCATCTTCGCTTCCTGCTCCTCACCGTGCAGCTCGTTGTAGCCGGGAGCTAGGTTGTCGTAGTCCATATGGAAGGGAATTTAGTTGATGTTAAAAAAGGTTTTGAAATAGACTGCATCAAAACGCGGCGACAGCAATGGCCGGATGGAGCTGACCACGTTCCCACGCTGAGTGTGGGGTTGTGGTCAGCGGAATAGGACAAAATCGCAGATTTTGGCCGTCCGCGCCATTATTGTTGTCGCCGCAATAATAGCATTACTTTAAAAAAAATATTATAGTGCTATCTCTCAGCCAGTACCTTGTAGAAGGTGTCGAAGATGGGCTGGTCGGTGTAGACGCAGACGAACTTCGCTCCGATCGAGTCGCAGAAGTCCTGTATCTTGGCGACATGGTCAGACATCAGGTTGCGGTATTTCTCCCTCAGCCGCCGCGAGACAAAGGTCCGGAGCATGCTGTCCGACTCGGAATCATGCAGTATCAGGTCACCGCTCAGGTCGAGGCTGCGCTCCATCGGGTCCAATACCTGGACGACGACGAGCTCAGAGCGCTTGAACCGCAGCAGCGATGACTTCATCTCCTCCAGGTCGAACAGGAAATCAGAGATCACTATTATCATGGACTTGGTCTTTATCACCTTCTTGTACGTCCTCAAGCATTCGCGGAAATTGGATTTGCCCTCGATCTTCAGCTGGTTGACATGGTGCATCACGTCCACGATCTGCTTCACGCCCTTCTTGGGCCTGTAGGGCAGCAGGTGGTCGGCAAAGGTCGAGAAGACGAAACTCTCGTTGTTCTTCAGCGCCATGTAGGCGAATCCCAGCCCGACCATGGCAGCATAGTTGAACTTCTTCTCCTGCTTGCCGAAGTTCATGCTGGCAGATGCATCCACCAGGACGTGCACCGTGAGATTCCTCTCCTCCTCGAAACGCCTGATGTAGAAGCTGTCTGTCCTCGCATAGACCTTCCAGTCTATGGACCTGAAATCATCTCCGGGAACATACTCACGGTAGTCCTGGAAGACCAGGCCACGGCCGTAGCTCTGGCTCGCGCGCGAGCCCTGGAAGCTCGACACCACCTTCTTGCGCACGATTATGTCAAATCGGTCGAGCACCTTAAGGAATTCGACATCAATCATTTTTTAGACAGTATGTCCTTTATGACGTCGTCAGTGTTCTTGCCTTCACGCTCGGCCTCGAAGTTGAGGATTATCCTATGCCTCAGCACCGGGTAGGCCATCTCCTCTATGTCCTTCTCTGAGACGAACCTCCTGCCTTCAAGCAGCGCCTTTGCCTTGGAAGCCATTATCAGGCCGATGCTCGCCCTGGGAGATGCGCCGAACTCTATCACATCCTTCATGCTCCTGGTCTTCTGCACGATGTTGACGGCCCGTTTCTTGATGTCATTGGCTATCGGCACCTGCCTGGTCAGCTTCTGCAGCAATATCACAGATGCCTTGCTGAGCAGCACTCTGCACTTCTCAGGATCCTTCTCCTGCGTGAAGCGCTCGACGATCTCGTTCTCCTCATCCACGCTCGGGTAATCGAGAAGGACCTTCAGCAGGAAGCGGTCAGTCTGGGCCTCGGGCAGCGGATACGTGCCCTCCTGCTCGATCGGATTCTGTGTTGCGAGCACGAAGAACGGCCTGTCCAGTGCGAAGGTGGTGTTCCCGACCGTGACCTGCTTCTCCTGCATCGCCTCCAGCAGGGCAGACTGGGTCTTCGGCGTAGCCCTGTTTATCTCATCCGCAAGGATGACGTTCGCGAATATCGGGCCGGGTTGGAACTTGAAGGTCTTCTTGCCGTCGTGGTCCTCGATGACATACGTCCCGGTGATGTCCGAGGGCATCAGGTCAGGCGTGCTCTGGATGCGCCTGAACTTCAGGTCCAGTATATCTGCCAGTGTGCGCACCATCAGTGTCTTCCCCATCCCAGGATAGCTCTCCAGCAACGCGTTAGAGTCGCAGAGGATTGCCACTAGGATGTGCTTCACGACCTCCTTCTGGCCCACGATGACCTTGCCGACCTCCTCGGTTACAGCAAAGAAGGTCTCCTTCAGTTTCTCAAGATTCTTGATCTTGTCAATGTCCTTGTCCTTAGTCATG
>JAHIVG010000072.1 GCA_018816705.1 Nanobdellota archaeon | reverse complement strand
GTATTTTTATTCGTAAAACGAAAATTTGACATTATTGCAGGCGCACACAGAAGCATACGTTATTACTGATTAATCCGGTGTTTTGAGGACGACAAGACCTCACCTTAACTGCCACCAGGTCCTTCTAGTGACATATGTCATAATACTATACACTGAAGCTCGGCTAATCAACTATTGCGGGTCAGCCGCCGTGGGGGCCAATTTGTGAGCAGAGCTACGGTATATTTTAATGCGTGAGGGACCGAATTCCATTAGCAGCTTGCTAACTAGAATTCGGTGATGCGAACAGGCCCCTGGCGGCTAACTCTTTAGTTTATCTTATACAGAGAAGGCGCAATACCCTTACCTTTAGGTAAGGGATATAGCGCCTTCTTGTACGCGAAATAATCGAAGATTATTTGCGCCCAAGAAATGCTACGCATTTCTTCGGGTCCTAAAAATCCGCCTGTCAAAGAAAGCGTCCGGTCATACAAAATAATCCTACAGATTATTTGTACACAAAATGCTGCGCATTTTGTTGTACCCCACCCTTTAGGGTGGGGTCGGACGCTTTCGGCGGATTTTTATGATCCCAGACGAACCGGTCATGGCGCCTTTCACATTATTGACATATTTACTTACATATACTAACAACGATAACAACAAACTTTATATATAATCACTTACATATACTAATCTATGCAAGGTGGGGTAAGCGGAAAGAGGCATCCTGAGCTAGCCAGCCTTTCCCGCCAGGAGCTCGAGCTCTTCCTCAAGAACGCCTTGACAGAGCATCAGCTCGATTCCCTTCTTGACATCAAAGTGCCCCTGACCATCTTCACGACCCGACTAGCGCCCCTCGAAGCCTTAACCAAATACCTCATAGACCAGCGCGGCCTTACCCTGACAAGAGCCTCTGGCTTGCTGAGAAGGGCCCCATCCACCATCTCTATAGCTCTCAGGGAGGCCCGAAAGAAGCTCCCTGACCAGCTTCCGACAGGATCCCTGTTCTTCATGCCAGCCAAGGAGTTCGCAACCAGGAGGCTGAGCATACTCGAGACAGTAGTCTTCTACCTGAAAAGCACAGGCCTCAGTTATTCAGACATAGCCCGTTTCCTGGATAGGGATGAGCGTACCATCTGGACGATTGCCCGACGGGGGAGGGATAAGCATGCGTAAGCCCGTCCTCTTCCTGTTGATCCTGCTGCTCGCCCTGCCGGTCATGGCTTTAGACCCTGCCCCACCCATGGGCATGGACATCCTGTACAACCAGAGCCCCACACAGCAGGTCGGAGGCATGCTGAACACCACCAGGGGCACCATCAACTTCGTCAACCTCAACGCTACCACTCAGAGCTTCCGCTGGCTGGGCTTCATAGGTAACATCACCGGCACCCTGGCCTTGATGGACGCCAACAACAACAGCATCTATCAATGGGGGATCGATGAATTGAGGGGAGAGATTTACGCTACCAGGTATTCGGGCACCATCAGCTGGGGTGCCATAAGCTGCGCAGACGCGAGCAATATAGAGGACGAGCAGGACTATCTGACCATAAACATGTCCGACGCTGACAGCATCAACAAGACATTCAACATAACCTCCCATCGCAGTTTCTATGTCGGTGACACGTCCATCAGCGGCGACAGCTGCCCCTCAACTGCTTTGTTCCAGAACAATGCCTATCAGACAGACTATTTCCAGGAGATCCTGCTGCACGACAGCACTTACATGGTGTATGCAGGCCTGATCAACGGTTCCCAGACCAGCTATGAGGGCTCTACCGCAGACTTCCAGATGGTGATGCCTGCAAGAGGCCAGGAGGGCCCTGCCCAGAACGTGCCTTATTACTTCTATGTCGAACTGAGGTGACCAATCCTTTAATAACAAAAAGTTTAAATATGAGTGTATATTATTTAGATATATATTTATATAAATCAGGTATATAAAATGACTCAAACGCAAATATTGGAAAAGGTAGGTCATTCGCCCACTCTGAATACCGTTTTGATGGTGGAAGACACCTTGAAGGAAACAGGGGAAGTGATAACTCTAGCAGAACTGAAGAGGCGGCTGCCGAGAAAGGTGATGCATCATACCTTGGTCCAGATATTGGATTACCTTCAGATTGGCGGGAAGATAATCATTGGCACAAAAGGGATACTCTGGATATACGCTGAACGCAAGGAGTTGGATGAACTGATAAAGAGAGGGACCGAGATATGAACAAATCTGTGAGAGTTATTCTCTTAGACGAAGCTGACAGGGCATACAAGAGGTTGAACGAGATAGCCGGCCAACAGCTTAAAGATGGAAATGAAAATACAGAAGAGATGCAGTTGTTGAGGTCGATAAACCAGAAGAGGGATCTCATCAAGGCAAACCCGTTTTATGGTGATAACATCAAGAAGAGACAGATACCGGATTGTTATGAGGTCCAGAACTTATGGCGAGCGGGACTTACAGGTTATTGAAAATCTCGCCAACGAGATTTTCTTTGGGTTTAATACGAAGAAATGCTACACATTTCTTGTACACAAAATCTTTCATTTTGTTGTACCCCGTCCTTTAGGGCGAGTTTTTGTTATTGGGGGATGCTCTACACTATAAAAGGGAACGACGTGCAGATAATCTGTTTCATCCTTGACATACTGGACCACAATGATTATGACAAGAAATTCGGGTATAAGAAAAGATAATCCTAAACAAACATATTATGATTCTTCTCTTTCTATACAATTCCACTTCAGAGTGGTCACGCAACTTTATATATCCCGCTCAGAATATATATACCTCGAGGGGAAATGAAACCGAAACACGTCTTCGAGTGCTCATGGGAGGTATGCAACAAGGTAGGCGGCATCTTCACGGTCGTCAAGTCAAAGGCAGCCTTGATGGTCGAGCACTACGGGGACGGCTACTTCATGGTCGGCCCTTATTTCGCTGACAAGGTACATGGCGAGTTCATGGAAGAGGTCCCCTCGCCGGTGTTCAAGGCTGTCTTCGAGGAGCTTGCCAAGGAAGGCATCATGTGCCATTTCGGCAAGTGGCTGGTCGAAGGCGAGCCGAAGATCATCCTGATAGACTTCACCAATTTCACCTACGAGGCGAACGCCATCAAGGCAAGGCTCTGGCAGGAGTTCAGGATTGATTCTATGGGCACACAGTTCCATGACTTCGACGAGCCTATAATATGGTCCACCGCGGTGGGAAAGCTGCTCGAGAAGCTCGGCGAAAAGTTGGAGGGCCCGATCGTGGGCCATTTCCACGAATGGCTGGCTGCCGGAGGATTGCTCTATCTCAAGGACAGCAAGAAGGTCGCAACAGTGTTCACCACGCACGCAACCATGCTCGGCCGCACCCTGGCATCCCATGACGTGGACATCTACAACGAGCTGGACAAGCTTGACCCCGACGCTGAGGCATACCGCCTGGGCATCCAGTCCAAGTACCTCACAGAGAAGTCAGCTGCGATGTGCGCAGACCAGTTCACCACGGTGTCAGAGATAACAGGCATGGAGGCAGAGGCGCTGTTGAAGCGCAAGCCAGACATACTCCTTCCGAACGGCCTCGACATGAGCAAGTTCCCGACCTTCGAGGATATCAGCATCAAGCACAAGCTCCTGAAGAGCAAGATGCTGGATTTCATAATCTATTATTTCTTCCCGTACTACCATTTCGACCTGGACAAGACCAGGATATTCTTCCTGGCAGGCAGGTATGAGTACCATGATAAGGGCATCGACGTGTTCATCGACGCTCTCGGGAATGTGAACAGGATGCTCAAGGAGGAGAAATCTGACAAGACTATCGTGACCTTCATCTGGGTGCCCGGCGCTATCCGTGGGATAAAGACAGAGCTGCTGGAGAACAAGATGAAGTACCAGGATGTGCTGGACACTTTCAACGACAACCTCGTGGACATAAAGAACCGTCTCGTCTTCCTGACAATAACCGATCAGAGCCTATGCAACGAGGACCTGTTCGACAAGGACATCACCCAAGAGCTGAAGAGGAAACTGCTCTCCATGAAGCGCAAGGAAGGCAGCCCTCCGCTGTCGACGCATAACCTGGTGGACGAGCAGCATGACGACGTCATGTGCGGCTTTCGGAGGGCCGAGTTGCTGAACAGGGAAGAGGACAGGGTCAAGGTCGTGTTCTATGGCATCTACCTGACAGGGGCTGACGGCTTGCTCGACACAAATTATTATGAATCCATGCTAGGCTCCCATCTCGGAGTGTTTCCGTCTTTCTACGAGCCCTGGGGCTACACCCCGCTCGAGGCAGGCGCTTTGGGGATATCTTCCGTTACCACAGACCTTGCGGGTTTCGGCCGCTACCTGAGCAAGCTGAAGTCCAATAAGAAGATGAAGGAAGGCATCTTCGTGCTGCCCAGGTTCAAGAGGTCGTATGATCAGATAGTCAAGGAGCTCACTGGCTTCCTGTATGATTATGTCAAGCTGGACAAGGCCGGCCGTATCAAGAACAAGCTCGAGGCCCGCCGCCTGGCTTCCATGGCAGACTGGAAGAACCTCATCAGTAACTATTTCGAGGCCCACGAGAAGGCAGTCCAGTTGAGGTTCAAGGATGGAGCTGCGTAAGGACTACATCCTCGACAGATGGGTCATAATCTCAGAGCACCGAGGTGTCAGGCCCAGGGAGTTCAGGAAGGAGCCTGTCAAGCCCAAAGAGGGGGAGGTCTGTTTCTTCTGCCCAGGCAACGAGAAGCTCACCCCGCCAGAGATATACAGGACAGGGGGCGAGGACTGGAAGATACGTGTCTTCCCCAACAAGTTCGCTGCTGTCGAAGAGGAAGGCAATCCAGGGATCAAGACAGAGAACACCTATTTCTCCTTTGCAGCGCCGTACGGCAAGCACGAGGTCGTCGTCGAGGCCCGTGAGCATGACAGGCAGCTTTGGGACCTGAGCGATGAGGAACTGACCGAGGTCATCAGGGTATACCAGCTCCGCATAGAAGCATTAAGCAAGCACCCGCATGCCAAGTATGTCGTGCTGTTCAAGAACCACGGCAAGGAAGGAGGTACATCGCTCGTCCACACGCATACGCAGATACTTTCGTTCAACAAGGTGCCGGAGCTCGTAAAGGACGAGGTCGAGACCAGCAAGAGATTCGGCAAGTGCCCTTTCTGCGACATAATCAAGATAGAGAAGGATTCTGACAGGCGTTGCTTCGAGAATGAGCATTTCGTGGCCTTCTGCCCCTACGCTTCCAGGTTCAACTTCGAGGTCTGGATCTTCCCCAAGAAGCATATCACGACGCTGCTGGGCGTGGATGACAGCATGAGGCCTGCGTTGGCTGAGATTCTCGGCAAGGTGATAGGCAAGCTCAAGGAGCTTAATTCCTCGTTCAACTTCACCCTGCATTACGCTCCAGAGGGAGAGGACCTGCACATGCACTTTGAGATACTGCCAAGGCTGGCTACCTGGGCAGGCTTTGAGCTGGGCACCAACGTCACCATCAACTCCGTTCCCCCGGAAACAGCAGCCAAGTTCTACAGAGGAGAATTGGAGCACTAGAAGAATATCAGCTTCACTCCTGATGCCAATACCATAGCTGCAAATAGTCCCTTCACCCAGAGGTTCCCCTTCAATATTGCCGTGTGGGCTCCGAAATATCCACCTATCGCCATGCCCATCAGAAGTATTATTCCATAACTGAAATTTATGAGGCCATTAAAGGCGAATATTATCACAGCCGTGATCGATAGCAATAACCATGGGATGATGTCAGTGGCGTTCGCCTCAATGATGGTGAATCCGAAGAAGTACATCAGGGTATAAAAGATGAATACCACTCCCCCTCCGCCGAAGAATCCGCCCCAGACCATGGCACAGAAATATAAGAGATAGCCCACCTTTTTCCTGATGCCAGATATTTGTCGTCTTTTCGTCCCGATGCTCCGTCTGAGGAATATGAATGGTAATATGAGCAGGATGATGACTCCTATGGCTTTTCCAAGGGCTTTCTCGTCAACCTTTACCAGGATATTCGCTCCGATGAAACCTCCAACAATGGCAATTATCGAGAACGGCAGTACATAGCACCAGATTATCTTCTTTTTCTTCCAGAACACAGATGCTACACTGCTGGCTCCGCCGAGTGAGCCGAACTTATTCGTGGCAACTGCCACTTGAGGTGGAAGCCCGACAAATATGAGGAAAGGGATCGATATCAGCCCCCCGCCGCCTACCATGCCGCCTATGAAGCTGGCCAGGAAGCCGATGAAGAACACCCAAATGATTGTTAGGTCCATAAGGTCATTGTTCTAACAGGTGTATATAAATTATATGGGTTATCCGATAAAATGCGATAACAGTAACCTATATAAAACATGCATGAATCCTCGCTGGTATGAAGATAGTCATCCCGCTCGCAGGACGTGGTACGAGGCTGAGGCCACACACACATACAAAGCCCAAGCCCCTGTTCCATATAGCCGGCAAGGCCGTATTGGGCCACATCCTGGACAGCATCAAGGGCATAAAATTCGATGAGATAATCTTCATAACCGGCCACATGGGCGAGCAGATAGAGGCCTATGTCAAGAAGCGCTACGATTTCCCGTGCAGGTTCATCGAGCAGAAGGAGCTCAAGGGCCAGGCCCATGCTATATGGCTTGCAAGGGAGCATATCAAGGATGATGTGGTCATCTGGTTCGTGGACACCATCTCTGACGGCACCCTGAAGGTCCTGGACGCAGTCAAGGAAGACGGTGCCATATTCGCAGGCCGTGTAGATGATCCTGAGCGCTTCGGCGTCGTAGTGCCTGACAAGGACAACATCGTCAAGGAGATCCTCGAGAAGCCCGAGCTGCCTCCTTCAAACCTCGTCAACATCGGCCTATATTATGTCAAGGACTCTAAACTGATGTTCGACTGCATCAGGACGCTGATCGAGAAGAACAAGGCCAGGAAAGGCGAGTTCTACCTCATGGATGCCTTCCAGATGATGATAAGCAAGGGCACCAAGTTCAAGGTGATAGAGGTCAAGTCATGGGAGGACGTAGGCAAGCCTGAAGCAGCGCTTGCCACCAACAGGTTCTTCCTCAACAACGGCCTCACTAAGCAACCGGAATGCGAAAACTCAGTCATCATCCCACCTGTGTACATCGAGGACGGTGTCGAAGTGAAGAATTCGATAATAGGGCCTTATGTCTCCGTCGCCAAGGGCGCGCAGATAATGAATTCCATAGTCAAGGACAGCATCATCGGCAAGCATGCACACGTGCACGACGCCCAGATACACAGGTCGCTGATAGGCGACAATGCCCTGCTCAAGGGCACATACCGCCGCTACAACATCGGCGACGACTCTGACGTGGAGTATTAGCAAGTGACTACGAAATCTTTTATAATCCCCCATCAAAACCAACAGCATGAGGGTAGTCCATTCTCAAAATTCCGATAGGATAGAAGGCCAGGGCGAGCCGCAGTTCATGCTCACAGACAGGAAAGGAGGCTATCTGTGGCTGAATGCGCAGCAGAACCCCTCCAAATACTGTGGTGGATTCTTCGCAGTGCATAAGCATTTTGGCTGGGACATATTCAAGGCAGTGGAGTCGATAAGGTTTGACATGGATTTCGACGAGCTGACAAACCTGTTCTCAAGGGTGAGGCTGAGCAAGCGGTCAGCCAAGGCCACGTTCATCATGGGCTGGAAAGGGTTCATGCTGAAGCTAAACAGCTACACTGGCAAGATAGGCCTGGTGCTGGACTGCCGCAGGATCCATGACCATGACGAAAACGGCAGGACATACGAGATTTCTCAGAAGGACAGGCTCACGCTCATCACCTACACCAAGTTCAAGCAGGACCAGAAGCCCAACTATTCCATCTACGTCGCGGTCTACGGCCACGAATCCATCAAGGCCGGGGACTGGGAACAGGTCCATTACCCTTATGATAAGGTCAGGGGTGATTCACCGTTCGACGTCTATGTCTATCACGCATTGGATTTCGAGGTCAACGGCAAGGCCGAGCTCGCAATCTGCTACGGTACGGACAAGAACGATGTCATCAGGCGAGCTAAGAAGCTGTACAAGGATTATCCCAACCTGGTGAAAAAAGACAATGGCCCTGAGACAGACACAGGTCTCAAGGACAAGAAGCTGGCGATCGCTTACCTCGCTGCGAAGAGACAGCTCAATTCCCTCACCCAGGATATCGGCAGGAACAAGGGCATATTCGCCGGCCTGCCATGGTTCTTCCAGTTCTGGAACAGGGACGAGGCCATATGCACAAAGGCCCTCATTGAGGAAGGCCAGCTGGATGAGGCCCGCACTTTCCTGCTCAGGCAGCTCAACTCTGTAAGAGACGATGGCTTCATGGCTAACATGTATCATTCCACTGAATTGGCCACGGCAGACTGCTTGGGATGGACCTGCGACAGGCTGCTCAGCTATTTACAGGCCAGGGAGCATGTCGAGATCGAGGAATGCCAATACTTCCTTGACAGGACCATGAAGGCAGCCTTCTCCTTGCTGAGGCATCACTGCAAGGACGGACTCATCGAGAACTCTGCCATCGAGACCTGGATGGACACCAGCTCCGGTGATGATTCGAGGCAGGGCTGCAGGATCGAGATCCAGGCACTGTTCCTATCCTTGCTCAGGCTGATAAACTTCCTGCTCGACAAGCTTGATTCTCCGGACAAGAAGGACTGGGCCTCTGAAGAGAAGAAGTTCGCCAAGCTTGTAAAGTCTAGATTCTACCAGGACGGCATCCTCAAGGACGGCGTTGACGACCCGACTGTCAGGCCGAACGTGTTCATAGCATATTACCTCTACCCAAAGCTGCTGGAGAAGGCTGAGTGGGAGAAGGTCTTCGACAGCTGCATCTCCCGGCTGTGGTGCGGCCATGGCTTCAGTACCATAGATAAGGACCACCTGTTGTTCCAGCCCAATT
>JAHIVG010000071.1 GCA_018816705.1 Nanobdellota archaeon | reverse complement strand
TAAATGTACAACTTGGACTTGAAGAATTACGGGATGCAGACAACGATGTATCTATACTAAAAATTGAATCTGAGGTAATAGAAGAGAACCTGAAGCAAGTTGAAATTTCAGATTCCCCTTTCACCACAAACAAGAATTCAGGTCCTGCTGAAAAGGTCAAACTTTATATGTCTCTTTTCAGGGGACGGAATGATGTTTTTGCCAAAAGGTGGGAAAACAACAGGAAGGGAACTGCCGGTTATTCGCCTGCCTGCGGTAATGAATGGAGACCAACAATTTGTCAAAAGCCTAAAATTTCGTGTGCGGAATGTAAAAACAAGGATTATCTACCATTGACAGTCCCAGGCGCCACCCCTCCTGTTGTGAACCTCGACAAGCCGCTGAATGACACCTGGCTGCAGGCCGGCACGGTCATCTTCAACTACACGGCCGCTGATCCGACGCTCCAGAACTGCACCCTCTACGGCAATTTCGACGGCGCATGGAAGGTGAACGAGACCAACGAAACGGTTGTCAACGGCAAGCCGGACACGGTCCAGGTGAACCTCAACAACGGCAGCTATTTATGGAATGTTCTCTGCTATGATGCCAACGGCAACAGTGCGTGGAACTCGACCAACTACACAGTGCACATCGACAACACTTATCCTTGGATCAATCTCAACGGGCCGATCAACAACTCTAATCATTCGAACACCTACCTGACCTTCAACTGGACAGCCGGCGACGCAGTGGCCCTGAACCTGACATGCAACCTCACAATAAACGGCACCGTCAACAGGACCGGCATCATCGTCGGCAACAACTCCGCCTATAACTTCACGGTCTACGGCTTCCTAGACGGCACGCAGACATGGAACGTGACCTGCTGGGACAACCTCACCCTGACGAACACTTCAGTTACCAGGACCTTCAGGGTCGACTCGACCTCTCCGGTGGTGAACCTTGTCGCACCCAGGAACGACACATGGCTTGAGGATGAGCTTGTGACGTTCAACTACACCACGAGTGATGATTATCTCGAGAACTGCACCCTCTACGGCGACTTCAGCAGCACTTGGAAGGCTAACGAGACAAACCTCACAGTAGCCAACGGCAAGACTGATACTGTCTCAATATTGCTGCCTAACGGCACTTATAAGTGGAACGTGCTCTGCTATGACAACGTTGGTAACTCCGCCTGGAACTCGACCAACTTCTCCATGCACGTAGACAACTTCCCGCCTGCGATAAACCTGAACTGGCCCCCGAACGCCCATTCTTTCACAGTGAACAGCCTGAACTTCAACTGGACAGCTGTAGACAATGTGGCATTGAACCTCACCTGTAACATCACAATCAACGGGACTGTGAACGGCAGTGGCATTGCAGTGTCCAACGGCTCGAGGCACAACTACTCAGTTACAGGATTCCTCCTCGGCACGCAGTCATGGAACGTGACCTGCTGGGACGAGCTCAACCACACCAACACTTCTGTGACACGGACATTCACAAGGACAGTCATCCCGCCGACTGTCACATTAGTCTCTCCCAACACCACATATGCATCAATATCACCGCACATCCAGCTCACCTGCAACGCCACTGATGATGACACATTGAAGAATCTCACCCTGTACAACAACCGCACAGGCACCTGGGGAGAGAACGGCACTGTCTCTCTCACTGGCAGCGGCCAGGAGGTGGACTTCAACCTGACCAACGTAGACAACGGCGTTATAATGTGGAACTGCCTCGCCTATGACACCATGGGCGGCAGCGGCTGGTATGATAAGAACCGCACTTTCGAGCTGAACAACACCTTCCGCATGTACGAGAAGCTCGGCATCCCTGCGCATCCATTCGACTACTCAGCCGAGGCCAACGAGACCGAGTACAACCAGGTGAACGAGAGCAACAACGACAGGTGGGTCACTGACCTTGCGACCTCAGACAGCCAGCAGGACAGCCAGGTGTTCATCTTCAACCTGAGCTACATGATCTCCAGCGCGGACGAGATCGAATACCTGAACCTGACATGGAGGGGCTACGGGGAGACTGAGGCCGCATATCATACGAACGTCAGCTTCTGGAACTGGACAGGCGGCGAGTGGGTCGAATACAACAACACTGACTTCACGGCCGCATCAGACAAGCTGATAAATATCACCATATTGACTGGTGCGACAGACTTCGTCAACACCTCGACCCTGCAGGTAGCAGTGCTGGTGACGACGAGGAAGCATGTGGCTGGGGCAGAATGCGGGAATGGAATCCTTGAGGGAGATGAAGTCTGTGATTCTGACATGACAAATCCCTGTACCAAAGACCCAGATTATTTTCAAGGCGGTTATGTAAAAGACCCTGATGGTCCATGTGTAACTGCTATTGCATGTAAGTTCGATTGCAGTAACTGCTTAGCGCTGACTAATTGCATCAGTATAAAATGTTTTGTCGCCGGTACAGATATCACGATGGCAGACGGCTCTCTGAAGGACATCAAGGATGTCCGGGTCGGAGATGTGGTAATGTCGCTCGACATGGAGACATGGGAGGTCGAGCCTAACACCGTCCTCGAGCTGCTTTCACCCATGCACGAGGATATGGTTCATCTGACCTTTGAGAATGCTGAGAATTGGAATACCTTTGACCATCCTTACTATGTTAAAGGTAAGGGCTGGTCTTCATACAAGCCTGAATTGACTGAGAGCCGTTACGGCATAGACACCGCGCAGCTCGAGGAAGGGGACATCTGTTACAGGTTGGATGAGAATCTGTCGATTGCCGAATCCGGGTTGTTGAGCATCGAAGAGGATTTGGGGGAGGTGCAGACCTATAACCTGCAGAAGTTCGATAACAACAACAATTATTTCGCTAACGGCGTCCTGGTCCATAATTGCCCATTGCCAGATGATTATTCATTCCAGGGCGGCGGATATCTGGACTTAGAACAACCTAAGAATGCGCAGCCGGCTCACCGCTCCCTTTACACCGACGAGATTACCCTTGGCGGAGGCATAGACCAGCTCGGCCCGGTCATCAACCTCGACTCGCCTGGCAACGACACCTGGCTCCCGACACCTTCGGTCACCTTCGCCTACACTGTCACGGACGCCAAGCTCAAGAACTGCACGCTATGGGGCAATTTCGACGGCACCTGGCAGGCCAACGCCTCGAACACCACGATAGTGTCAGGCCAGCAGTCGACAGTCACCAACAGGCTTGTCAACGGCTCCTACGTCTGGAACGTCAGGTGCTTCGACACTGCTGGCAACAGCGCGTGGAACGCCACAAATTTCACCCTGCACATCGACTCCATCGGCCCGAAAGTATCTTTGAACAACCCGGCAGACGGCATGTTCAACGACAATGAGTCCATGGACTTCAGATGGACTGCGGACGACAACCTGGACAAGAGCCTGACGTGCAACCTCACCATCAACAGCACCAACAACGGGACAAACATCGCTGTCACCAACGGCTCTGCCTACAGCCACAGGCCCACTGACTTCGCTGACGGCACTCACCTATGGAACGTCACCTGCTGGGACTCGGCCAACAGCACGAACATCTCAACTGAGACGGGGGAATTCACCATAGACACGACATACCCTGCAGTATCATGGATAAACCCCACTCCGAGCAATAACCAGAACACGGACAACAGGAGTGTGCTGCTGAACACGACCATAACAGATACGCACAACACTTCGGCGTTCTTCGACTGGAACCGCAGCCTTGTAGGCTATTGGTCCATGGACCAGCACAACTCCTCCGGTGTGCACGACAACTCCAGCTATGGCAATGCAGGAAGGTTCAGCGGAGGCCTTTCCACATCGAACATCACCACAGGTAAATATGGTAAAGGATTGACGTTCGATGGAGTGGATGACTGGGTCGAGATTGATACAATCAATGATGATGTTAATGTTAATGCAGGAACGATTGAAGGCTGGGGTAGAATGGCTAATTATGCGTCAGGTGTTTACGAAACTTTTGTAGCATTATATGCAGATAATAGCAATCGAATATTTATCGAGAAATATACTGACGATGAAATGGAATTTTACCATATTGCGGGAGGTACTGCTGACCATATTAATATTGATGTTTCTTCTTATTCTGGCTGGCATCACTGGGTAATGACTTGGGATACAAGTGCTGACGAATTAAAAGCATATATAGACGGTGTTCAAGTTGGAACCACACAAACCGGTTTAGGAACTTTTAGTGGTACACCTGTAGATAGTGCGATTGGAGTTCAGGCAGAAGATGAACAGCCAGCTTGGGATGAGTTTTGGAACGGAGCAATTGACGAAGTTAGAATATATTCAAGAGCCTTATCCCAAGAGGAGATAAACGCCTCCTACAACAATGCCGTCTACAGGCTCTACCACAACTTCACCGACCTGAAGAACGGGACTTACAACTACTCTGCTTATGTCATCGACGTTGCAGGCAACCTTAACATAACACCCACCAGGAAAGTGACAGTTGATACTGGAGCCCCAACTGTCACCCTCAACCAGCCTGTCAACGGCACTTGGCACACCTCTGACCTGTACACCTTCGCCTACACTGCTACCGACTTCAACCTCGACAACTGCACATTATACGGTAATTTCGACGGCACCTGGAAGGCGAATGCGACCAACAAGACAGTGGTCACCGACCAGCAGGCAACTGTCACCTTCAAGCTGCGGAACGGCAGCTACATCTGGAACGTGCACTGCTACGACACCCTGGCATCGAACTCATGGGCATCGCAGAACTTCACATTGTATGTGGATTCTGTGCCGCCTGCGATCACCCTCAACCTTCCTCCTGATCAGGTCAAGACTTCTGACACATGGATCAACTACTATTGGCAGGCAGTCGACGGCCTAGCCTTCAACATAAGCTGCAACCTGACCATCAACGGCACGATCAATTCGAGCGACATCAATCTGACCAACGGCTCTCTGCGCAACCACTCAGTGTCAGGCTTCTTGGAGGGTATGCAGTATTGGAACGTGACCTGTTGGGACATGGCTAACAACTCCAACACCTCGGCAACCAGGGCATTTACGGTCGACACGACCTTACCCACAATAACCTGGGTGAATCCCACCCCGAGCGACGGCCACGTGACCAATAACCGCACAGTATTGCTGAACACCACGATCACCGACCTGCACAACACATCAGCCTTCTTCGACTGGAACCGCAGCTTGGTGGGGTATTGGAGTTTTGAGGATGTGTTAGCTAATGGGACGGTTTATGATAACTCTACTTACAAGAATCGTGGAACCATACTGAATCATGTCTCCAACACTACAGTCACTGGAAAATATGGTAAAGCTTTGGATTTTGATGGTGTGAATGATTATGTTGATATTAATGATTTAGTTAATGATGTAAGCTCAGATAATACTGGTACTGTTATGTTGTGGGTTGATTTTCCTGATGTTGGTGCTGGTGGTGCGACAGGCACCTTTTTCTCTGTTAGCAAAGGTGATACAAGTAATTATTTCCAGATGAATGTTCAGAATAACAAGTTAAGGCTTGCTTTGTGGACTACAAGTTACATTACTACTAAGATAACAACTCCCACTTATGAGACGGGCTGGCATCACATGGTTGTAACTTCTAACGGTTCTAAAACTTGGCTTTACGTAGATGGCATAGAACCAGCTTTAGACGAGGATACGGATAGTGGAAAATGGTTTAATGACTTATCGGGGTTGGTTTATGCGAGAATAGGAGGGCTGCGTTATAATGGTGAAAAATCTTTCAACGGCTCAATCGACGAGGTCCGTATCTACAACAGGGTCCTCAGCTGGGCAGAGGTCAACGCCTCCTTCAACAACGGTGCCTACAGGCTCTACCGCAACTTCACAGACCTCAAGAACGGGACTTACAACTATTCAGCCTATGCCATCGACGAGGCGGGCAACCTGAAGATTACTGGTGAGCGGACTGTGACTGTCGATACAGGCGATCCTGTGGTCAATCTTAATGCTCCTGCGAACTACACATGGCTCGCTTCAAAGACTGTCCACTTCAATTATACCGCCATTGACCCGAATCTGGCGAACTGCACGCTGTACGGCAATTTTGACGGCACTTGGAAGGCCAATGAGACGAATGACACGGCTGTCTCTGGGAAGATGGACACGATTGCCATTGAGCTCAGCAACGGTACTTATGTCTGGAACGTGCTGTGTTATGACAGTGTGGGCCAGTTTGCGTGGAACTCGACCAATTACACCCTCCATGTGGATTCTGTCGTGCCTGCCATAAACCTGAACTGGCCTGCTGACGGCTACACCACCTCAAATACGGTCATTAACTTCAATTGGACGGCGACTGATAATCTCGCATTGAACCTCACCTGCAACCTTACCATCAACGGCACTGTGAACGCCAGCTACATTGCGGTGTCGAACGGCTCTGCCAACAATTATTCGGTTTCCGGTTTCTTGGAAGGCATGCAGTATTGGAACGTGACGTGCTCGGACCTTGCTAACAACTCCAACACATCTGAGACCAGGGCATTCACAGTAGATACATCAGGTCCGACAATAGCGGGGATAACAGAGAGCGCTGACCCGGTAGGTTATGGTTTCAACATCACCATCTCGGCGACCATAACTGACGCCAATACTGTCAACGCTTCGATTGTACAAATCACAGAGCCAGGCGGCACCCCTATAAACTTCACGATGATCACCCAAGGGAGCAATGTGTACGCCTATAACTTCTCCGGCTGGAAGAACGGCTCCCACTCCTACAAGATATTCGCCAATGACAGCCTGAACAACTGGGCGGTCTCGTCAGTAGCCTTGTTTGACATCATGGTCAACCTCAGCGTTAAGGTCCGCACGCTGAAGGACGTCTACGGCGCCAACGAGATAGTGAACATAACGGATCCGCCGGGCGGTTGGGGGGTTAAGGGCAGTTTGGATAGGGCTAATGCCTATATCCAGCCTGTCGTAGGAAAAATGGGGGGTACTGACTTTATCGACACACATCATGTTGAAGATAGTTTTGAGAGCAGTTCCTTTAGTTCTCTAAAAGTATATGATTTGACTAGTGACTGTTCTTTGAAGTGCTTGTCTTCTGACCAGACGGGTATGTCGAGCTCTGCTGCTAGTGCGAGAAATGGGGCGTCGCTTGGATGTGAAATTGTTGATAAGACAGCCTCAACCTGTTTCTTGAATACTTTCCTGAATTTCACGATTTTGGGCAGTTCTTCCATTATTGAGTTGAATTCTTCTTTGTTCAATCCTGAGATCTTGCATATCCTTTCAGAATATTTTTTGAGTTCAGATAATGCCTTGTATGGAGAGCATAGATCAAGGTCGTTCTCTTTGATGAATCTCTTGAATGATTCTGAGTCTCTGAATAAAGAAAATAGTATGTTTGTGTCAACCACTAGTTCCATCTATGGTTCCTCTTTGTATGATTTCCACATTGATTCTTTCAGTTCCTTGGCAAGCTTAAGTACGTCTTTTTCTGATAGTTTGCTTTTCTTGGTTAGTCTTGATAATCTATCCAGCGCTTCATCTCTCTTGAGTCTTGCCAGGAATTCTTCTCTCCCAATCTCTGACCAGTTTATCCACGAGAATTTTCCCATCCTTGATTTCAATTCATCATCCACTGCGAATGTCACGCTTGCCATCTATATCAGCCCCTTGCTCTTTAGTTCCTCGAATTTCTCAAGCTCTTTAATCTTCTTGATTATTCCTCTGCGGACTACTTCGGCCACGTTTATGTCTGGGTGGGATTTCTTGAATTTGGCTAACAGTTCGTCTGGTATTGATACGGTCATTCTTGGCATTCTCGTACCTCCAAGCATTTACTTGAATGAAAGTAATTACGTTGATGTATTTAAATCTTTCGCTCCGACAATAACCAATGCTTACGTCCAGCCGGAGGATGTGAAGCCAGGCGACACGATGCTCGTTTCAGCGGATGTTGTTGATCATGTCGGCATCACTTCGGTCACCGCCAAGATGCCGCATGAGAAGGGTTCTGACATGCTGAGCCTTGACTTGGCAAACGGAACAATATATGATGGCACATGGCAGGAGTATTGGGGTGTGCATGATACGATTGAGAAGGCGTATATAACGACGATTGTCGCGGAGAATGAGGTTGGAGGGCAGGGAGAGGCTAGGGTGAGGTGGACTGATGCTGTTGCTTCTTATGATTTTGGTGATACTTCGGACAAGTCTGCGTATAGGTATAATGCTACTGCGATACCTACTGACCCATATGTTCATGATGAGGAGGCTTCTTCTGGGGAGTATACCAATCTCTCAGCGAGTGACAATGCCTATTTCAGCACGACAAACGCGACCTCTGATTCGGATTTAGACATGCAGATATTCATATTCAATATCAGCGATACAATCAATACAGTCACAAATCTGACTATCATTTGGGAAGGTTATGGCGAGACGCAGGCGGGTTATTATACGAATATTAGTTTCTATAATTGGAGCAATGGCCAGTGGTTTGAGGTGAATCACACTGACTTCACTTCTGCTTCGGACATCACGGTGACCGCTACGCTCGGTGGCGTGATGAGCGATTTCATTAATTCCTCGACCAAGGAAGTTGCTGTGCTGGTGACGAGCAGGAAGTATGTTGAAGCTGGTGCTGTTTGTGGTAATGGTGTTATTGAGGGCGACGAAACTTGTGATGCTGGAGATGATAACGGAGGGTCGGCATCATGTGGAACCACAGGTTGCATCAGTACCAGATTATGTACCATAAGTTGTACATGTCAGACTAGTGTGCTATGTGAGGAGGGCTCACCATTCCTATACACATACCAAGATAATGAATATACATTCCTCTCAGACTTCATCCCTGGCGCGACTTCAAAAGAGAAAGAATACACGAGCTTTACTGATATATCAAGAACAGAGATTGTAGATAACAAGCTAAAACTTAAGATCACTGAGGAATTGGACGAGACGACTTATCTGGACAGGATTTATTTGAGGGTTGATGGTTCTGAGATTGTTGAGCTGAGTTCTGTTAGTGATGCTGATATTAGCTTGTTAAAGTATTCTGATGATAATTATTTGGTCATGAACCAGGGCGATGTGTATTATCTTGAGTTTGACGCACCTGAATCTTATGGGAAGTTGGAGTTTGCTGCTGAGGGTTATTATGTTGAGCATTATAGGAATAATGTTTCTCATAGGTCGCTTTACACCGACTATATCAAGTTGCAGGTGACAAAGACGGGGCTGAATTATGATGAGTTTTCTGGGCATGGGGATACGACTGACTTGTCTGGTGTTGGTGCGTCCGATGTGAATATTTCTGTTGTGTTGGCTGACAATAATGGTCTTGGTAAGATCGAGTTCAGCTGGAATGTCTCAATAAATAACACCTTCGACCTCGACTCAGCCATCAACATCACTGACACCGGAGTTTCCGTGGACACTGCCACTTATCCGAGTTTGAATGTGCCTGCTAATTTGACTTTGAGGAACCTGCCGTTCGGCTATCCGCAAATTAAGAAGGACGGCTCCCCCTGCGCCGACTGCACCATCCTGGGCTGGGATACGAACAAGGGTGTCTTGAAGTTCAATGTCTCTGGCTTCAGCGAGTACACCGCTTCGGAGGCGAATCAGTCCAAGGTGGAGAACCTTAACCTCTCAAACACTTCGTTCTTTGTGTTGATGAGGGTGCAGAAGTACAGCGCTGGTTCATGGGGTAATGATGTCATCATCGTCAATGACACCGTACCGCGTTCAATACTGTACAGCAACGGTTCCCAGCTAAAGCTGGATGCCTTGTTCAATGGCAGGTTCAACACGAGCCAGAACTGCACCGGCAACGGCACCTACAGGGTCATAGTCAACCTGACCAACGGGTCTGATGCAGCATTGGTCAACTACGACGGCGCTGTCCTCTCTGCAACCTACGAGTTCGACGTGGACGGCGACCCCCCACACCCGATAACCCTGAACTACCCGGCCAGCGGCGCCTCCATAAGCCTGGATGACGTCAACTTCAACTGGACAGTCATCGACAACCTGGACAGAAACCTCACATGCAACCTAACGCTCGACGGCATCCTGAACCAGTCGGACTTGTGGGCCAGCAACAACTCCCCGCAGAACGTTACCGTCTACGACCTCGCCCAGGGCGCTCACACATGGAACGTCACATGCGAGGATGACGCATTCAACATGAACACCTCAATAACACAATCCTTCACAATATCCCTCGGAGCCTTGAACATAACCTTCAACGAGACAGGCACTGAGCCGAACGCCAGCTTCCGCTCGTGGAAGCACATACCTGTGGCAGTCAACATAACGGGCACGAACCTGGCCAATGTGACATATTTCCTCTACAACAAGACCTCGCAGGCCAAGATAAACGAGACCACTCTCGGCAAGGGCAACTGGAGCATCAACTTCACCGACCGGCCGGAAGGGGAATACCTGTACAACGCAACAGCAGAGACGACCTCCAACAACAAGAATTCTACCCCCACGAGGAACATCACGCTTGACGTGACCCCGCCCACCTGGACCAACAACAACACCAATGAGACCCTGTTCACCCCTAAGGTGAATGACACCATCCGCCTGAATGTCTCCCTTGCGGACAACTTCGAGCTGGACTGGTACATCTTCAGCTGGAACCACTCTGGAGAATGGCTGAACTACTCGCCTGTCGACATCAGCGGCACATCATACCTAGTGCAGGAGAATCTTACTGTCAATACCACAGGCAAGCCCTGGGTCAGCTGGAGGATACACTTCAACGACTCTGCAGGCAACCGCAACCAGACTGATATAGTCAGGTTCAAGATGAAGAACACCCTGCCGCGGCCCGTAACCCTCTATTCGCCCCTGACCGACAACCACACGGTCAACCGCACACCCATATTCGTCTGGAACCACACCTTCGACGCGGACAACGACACCATCTACTACAACATCTCCGTCGAGAAGCTGGGCGGCGACGGCTCCTGTTCTGTGGCCGATAACCGCAACAACCAGACCACACGCATAAACATCACCCTCGACGAGCTATTATGCCTATATGACGAGACATACTACTACAACTGGTCGGTCATCGCCTGGGACGGCGAGAACTACAGCAACACATGGTCTACGGAGTGGAACATCAGCATAGACAGCTATGTCAGCGTGCTCCTGCTGAACAGCAGCGTGGACTTCGGCTCCAGCCTGAACCTCGGCGAGGAGAAGAACACCACGGACGGCAGCCGTAACCCATTCCTCCTTGAGAACGACGGCAACGTCCTGGAGAACGTGAACATCACCGCAACAGAGCTGTGGGACACCGCCGCCATGCCCACTGAGAACTACCAGTTCAAGACCAATGACAGCACAGAAGGCAGAGGATTCGACGCGACAACCTCGAAACTCACCTGGACCAACGTGCCCCTCATAACAGGCTCTATCATAGCAGTAGGCAAGTTCGACTACCACGACACCAACGACACAGCCAGGGTCGACATCAAGGTCAATGTTCCGGTGGCAGAGCTTCCAGGAAACAAGTCATCCATAGTCACATTCGAAGCGAGGAGGCTCACATGAGAATGATGCATGTTGCGGGACTGAGCATCATCCTCATAGTCCTTATTGCAGCAGCCATGCATCAGCCAGAGGCAATCCTCCAGCAACCTGATAATGACAGCTTCATCCAGGCCAGGCAGCCGGGCTTCAAGTGGCAGGGAGGCAGCACAGAGCTCTGGATAGATGAGACACCCCACTTCACCACCCCGCTCATAGTCGACTGCCCGCAGAGGGAATGCATCCTCACATCTCCGCTGGAGCTGAAGGAATACTATTGGAAGGTGCCCCCCTCACAGGTATGGAAGTTCACCATTGACAGCAACGTCGCAGTCGAGGTCGAGAGGAACGACTCGACCCTAGCGATGCGCAACGTGGGCAACACGCCCATAGGTGTCAAGGAGATAAGAGGTTCGGGCATCACCGGAGCGGTCATAGGCATGGGAGACGAGAGGGACTACCTCTTGGAAGAGCCCACGGATTTCGAGGTGAAGCAGCATGGATAGGCGCATATTGCTGGTCCCTGTGATGCTCCTCCTCTTACTGCCAGCTGTACACTCTTTGGGCATAAGCCCTGGCAGGCGTACAGTGGACTTCGAGCCAGGACAGTCGCATGAGATACCATTCACCGTGTCGAACAACGAGCAGAAGGACATGCGCCTGGTCATATCAGCCCGGGGAGAGCTCGCCCAGTACATAACCCTGAGCCATGCCCTTGTGGACTTCACAGAGGAGGACACCTCAAAGGCCTTCTCTTACAGGATCTCCCTGCCTGACAAGCTCGACAGGCCAGGAGTGCACTCAGCTGAGATAGTGGTCATGGAAGTGCCCTCAGAGAAGGGCGGGGACGGCACCTTTGTGGGTGCGACTGTGTCAGTCGTGACAGAGCTGAGGGTGAGAGTCCCATACAAGGGTAAGTATGCAGAGATCAGGCTTGACGTCTCAGAGGCCAAGGTGGGAGAGACCACCACATTCATCGTGCCGGTCATGAACGTGGGCGAGGAGGACATACTCAAGGCTAAGGGTTCGATAGACGTGCTAGGTCCCACGAACGAGAGGATCATGACTGTTGATACCGATGAGAAATCCATCAAGTCCAAAGAGACCAAGGAGCTTATCGCCCAGTGGCGGGCTGACGTGAACCCAGGCAAGTACTATGGCGTCGCCACAGTAACGTATGACGGCCTTCAGACAAGGGCTGAGCGGGTGTTCTCAGTGGGCGACCTGTCCATCGTCCTGATCGAGGTGAATGTGAAAGACTTCAGGCTGGGAGGCATCGCTAAGTTCGAGATGCTCATAGAGAACAGGTGGAACGAGCCACTTGAAGATGTCTTTGTGACCATGACCATCTTCAGCGAGAAGGGAGACCTCATAACCGAGGTGAAGTCCTCGTCTGAGAGGATGGATGCCCTGGGCAAGAAGACCTTTTTCGTCTATTGGGACACCGAGAGCGTGCCTCAGGGCTCATATAACACCAAGGTAGTCATAAACTACGGGGACAAGACCCTGGAGATACAGTCCAAGATCGTCGTGACCCTAGACAGCATCCAGACAAGGTTTGTCGAAGTGACAGGTCAGGTCATCGGTGAAGAAGAAGCCAAAGGCGGCATCAACACCTTGCTCATACTCGGCATAGCCGTCCTCATAATAATAAACATGGGATGGTTCGTTTTCATGAGGAAGAACAGGAAACAATAGGCGACATCTAAAAAATGTATAGGGGAAAACAAATTTGCATGTGAGACTCATAATTACAGAGCCAATTTGCAGTCATGAGACCAACTCACATGCAAATTTGCCCATTTTTTTTAGATGGAGCCGGCACAATAGAAAACTATTTATATACCTATCTCAATAAATGGTTCATATGGCAGAATCCATGGCTGTTACGAAGAAAGCTATTGCAGTCTTGCTTGTGGTAACCATCTTCCTGTCCCTTGTCGGCACCTGGGTTTTCCTGAATGCTATCGAGACCAGGATGCAGGCAGAATACCAGTTGGCCCAGCTCACTGACATGGGCTCTCCAGTGGGAGAAGGCAATGTCCTGATCACCATACATAACCCAGGCTTTGAGCGGACCACCGGTCTTGGAACCCCTATGGTTACCGGCCAGGTCATCTTTTCCATCAACCAGCCTGATACCGCTTAACTTTTTTGAATGATAACATTATTTGACAAAATCGAAACTTTTATAAATGACCATGCATAGTGAGACAATTGAAGATGAGCAATGACCTCTCGAACAGTACGCTCGCGATTCTCATGATAGTGGCCATTATCGTTTCTTTGGGTAGCCTGTTCATAAGCCTTGATAAGCTCAGTAGTTTCCAGAGGCCTCCTAAGGTCACTGGATATGCACCTTCAGGCTCAGGCATGGTCAACTTGACAATCCTTGCATTCAACTCGATAAACGTCGAGGACTCGTTCATTGACCTGGGCAACATCACGCCGGCCGCAGGAGTGGGATGCAACGTCAGCAGTAATTCGACATCGGAGCCGGGTTGTGTCCAGGCTAACTCCGGCACATGGCCTGACAACATCACTATCTCGAACGACGGCAACAAGAATCTCAACGTGACCGTCAGGAGCAGCATAATCGCTTCGAGCCTCATAGGCGGCACAAACCCTGAATTCGGCTTCACTTCAAGGAATGCGACTTACTTAGGGGGTTGCTCGAACCGCAGTTCTGCATGCTACACGGGCAAGTGCGGCTGTGAGAACATGGGCAACTGCTCCTACCAGATCAACTTCACGAATTTCGCGGCTGTAGGCACTGAATACGAGGTCTGCAAGAACCTTACCTATGGCGGCACTGCATCCACAAGGCCGAGGGTCTATGTGTGGGCAAGGGTCCACGTGCCGGCAGATGCGATGGCAGTGGTTGCCGGTAACGCCTCACTCACATTCACAGCCAACACCCCGACTCCGTCATGATGAAATCCCTTCTTTACGCACTCACCTTACTTGTCGTCATAAACATCGCTTCGGCCATAGGTATCGGTCCGGCAGAGACAGTAATCGATTTCGAGCCCAATCTCGCCGTGGGTTTCACCAACATCATCCTCAGCAACTCAGAGTCTGAGATGCCGGTCACGATATATGTTGATACTGCTTCGGAGCTCTTCCCCTATGCTATCCTGCCTGAGAACAGGACCTTCACTATCCCGCCCAGGGGGCAGGCATCATTCACCTACAGGATAAAGCTTCCTGAGAGCATGGAAAGGCCGGGCTCCCACAATCTCAAGGTGGGAGTCATGGAAGGCATGTCCACAGGTGGCACGATAGGGGTCTCGACAGCGGCCACAACCCTGCTGAGGGTGATGGTACCTTACCCGGGCAAATACCTGGATCCCCAGTTGGTGATCAAGGATGTCGAGCAGAACCAGACAACACCCATAACCCTTTACTTCATCAGCCGGGGCGAAGAGATAGTCAACAGGATATCTGCCAAGGCCACGATACTCTCGAATGACAAGGTGATTGATGAGGTCAGCCTGGGCTCAGAGGGCCCTCTCAATCCTAGGGCGACTACAAGCCTCAAGGGGCAATGGAACACCAGCGGTCATCAGATAGGCCAGTACAAGGCCATCGTTGATTTTGACTATGACGGCACGAGGGACCGGATCGACAAGTACTTCATGGTCGGCACTGAGTCGATAACGATAAAGGAATTCACCAGGGAGTTCGAACAGGATTCCATCAACAAGTTCGATATCAAGGTCAGCAGCATATGGAATGAGCTGATCAGGGGCGTCTTCGCCAAGACAGTGATAAAGAGGGATGATGATGTGGTAGCTGAGCTGCAGACGCCCACCGTCAACCTCATGCCCTGGGAGGACCATGTCATGCAGGCATTCTGGGACACTGACGGAGTCGAGCTCGGGAGGTATGACGTCCTGATGACCATATATTTCCTGGATAAGACGGTCTCTGAGAAGGGCTACGTAACAGTCGTCCCGAAGACAGAATCTCCTGCCCAGATAGGTGAAAAGGCAGGCCTTGCTGCGCTGTTGGAGTCATCCACTGCGATTGTCATCCTGGTCATCCTGCTGGTAGTGGCCATCATGACTAACATAATAATACTGATCAAGAGACGTAAATGAGGTGCTGAGATGCGAAAATTAATCTTTTTGGCCATTATCATCTGCGTCGCCATATCCCTGACCACCCTGATGATATTGCTGGTCCCTTCTCAGGTCATCGAGGAGCAGGAGGTCGCCATCGACCTCCAGGTGGACGATGAGATGATAGGTTTCAACACAGACACTGAAGCGATACATCTCGGCAGGGTGCATTCCCCAGGCTCCTCTGAGCGCGGCATCGATGTCAGGAACGACCACACATTCCCGTTGCAGGGCACCATCTATCTGAGGGGCAACATCACATCTTATGTCAGGGTGAACGCTACCGTCTTCGAGCTTCAGCCGAGCGAGACAGAACGGATAATATTCTATTCCCGCGTGCCGGCAGACACACCCAACGGCAATTACAGCGGCTTCGTGAAGATCGAATACAGGAAGGGATGACGGTTTTCGCCGGACAACTCATCGGACAACTTATAAATATCCATTGCTGTCAACAGGGGTGATGGACAAATTCCCTGCCAAGAGGCTCTTGGTGCCTGCTGTGATATTCTTCCTAGTGCTGGCTTCTGCCGAGCTTTCTGTGATGCTCATCGCACCGCAGCGTCTTTACAACCGGTACAACAGCGTGCATCCTGACTATCGACCACCGACAGAGCCTCACTGCTATCTCGGCTGGTACAACCGGCCGTCTTCTGAGACCATAAGCTACGACCTGGACAGCGGCCTCTACACTGCAAGGCACAATGCTGTCGGCTTCAGGGGCCCGGAAGTGTACAACACCACGGTGAGCAGGGCGCTGGCTTTCGGTGACTCCCAGACCTATGGCCTGTACTTGAGCGAGGCCGAGACCATCCCCCGCCGGCTTCAGGGGCTTACAGGTGTGGAGACTCTCAACCTCGGAGTCATCGGCTATTCTACTGATCAGGAGCTGGTGCTTTACGAGTCGTTGAAGGGCAACCTGGAGCATGACATCGTCATAGTGTTCTTCTACATTAATGACCTGAACGGCAACATCCAGAGGATGCAGCACGGTCTCCAGAAGCCGTATTATGCGCTCAGGAACGGCAGCCTTGTGCTCAAGAAGGCGGACATCTGTGAACTGCCTGAGCAGAGGGACCATACTTACTTCGGCTTGGACCGTATCTTTCGTTCCTGGTCCCACCTGTATACATGGGCGGTGAACGTGCGGCAGGACAGGGAGCAGATACATTTTTATGACGTCTTCGACCAGATAGCATACTATCTGATGAGGCAGGAAGGCCGTTATTACAGGCCGAGCCTGGACCTCACCCTGGCGATCCTTGAGAGGTTCAGGGATGAGGTCGAGGCCGATGGAGGATGCTTCATACTCGTCAATCTGCCGGTCAAGCTGATCGTCCTCGAGGATTATCGGCCGGGTTATTTCGATGGATACCTCGACAGGACAGAGGATGATTTTGATTTCTACAGGATCGACCACGAGCTGGAGGCCTTTGCGCAGGACAGAGGCATGACCTTCGTCAACACCAACATCTTGGTATCTGCTGATCCTCGAAGGCATGCTTACTTCGTGGATGACGATGCCCATCTGTCTGCAGAAGGTGCTGGGAAGGTGGCTGAGCTGGTAGCCCCATATGTCAGGGAATGCTCAGAACCTCGCAATATTTAAATAATGAAGGTCGCTTTATAGGGATAATGCCAAAAAGAGTGTCGAACAACGTGCTGTTGCTGATAAGCCTGATATTCTTCTTCACGACCATCACCAACCTGGTCTTGCTCTACAAGGCCATCCCTGAGGTGCCTACAGGCAAGGCAGCCTCAGGCCAGGGGGATGTCTTTCTGTGCATATCACATAACATCACCATAATAAGCAGCAGCTTCGAGGCCAGCGAGTACGAGGCATTCTACGACGTGCTGGTCATAACCAATCCTGACAGCAGACAGATTTCATATTATGAAAATTTCACTATTTTTGAGATCGGCCACGGCTCCGGCATAATGTCCTTCACGCCCCAGTTTGGAAATGCAGGCGTGCATCCCGTGTTGTTCTGGATCTACGAGAACAACCCCTATTGCGGCATCCACAACATCACCAAGGTGATAAACTTCACCATCAATAGGGTGGCAAAAGACTCAGACCTCGAGATATGGGACGACACTGACGCAAAAGGGGGCGGGCAGACCAGGTATGTCTATGAGAACGTGACGTTCTATGCCAACTATACTGATGCCAGCACCGGTTACTCGATAAACGGCTCTGACACGGCTTGTTCCTTCACGCATAACCGCTCTGGCCAGCGCTCGACCCCAGTGGACATGACCTTCAACCGCACCCTGAGGCTCTACACCACCAAGACGCATTTCACCCGTCCTGGATTCAAGGAATACAACGTCACCTGCGTGTCCCCCACCCATAACTTCTCCACCCGCCTGATAACCGACAACCTCACCATCACCAACAGGCCTCCTGTCCTGGTATTCCCGCTGCCGAACGAAACCATGTACATGAACACGATGCTTTCCGGCCGCGATCTGGACGACTACTTCATGGACCCTGACGGCGACTTCATGACCTACAACACCACCCCTGTGAGCAACATCAACATCATCATCTCCTCTAACACCCATGTCATATCCTACGTGCCCGATCCTGACTGGTTTGGCTCCAGGCTGACCATGTTCTATGCATACGACACCTTTTTGGCAAGGGCAGATAGCAACGTGGTCAATGTGACAGTGGTCTATAGGGAGCCGCCACCCATACCTCCCCCAGCCGGTGCCAGCGGTGGCGCCGGCGGCGGAGGCGGTGCAGGAGTGGTCTCGCCATGCATCCCTGACTGGAAATGCACTGATTGGGAGCGATGCCTGCCGGCAGGCTTCCAGCGAAGGAAGTGCACAGACTTCAACGAGTGCAACACCGACTGGATGAAGCCGAACGAGACCCAGCTGTGCACCTACATACCTACCTGCAGCGACCTGATACGCAACCAGGGCGAGGAAGGCGTCGACTGCGGCGGCCCCTGTCCGCCATGTCCGACATGTGAAGATGGCATCAAGAATGGCGGTGAGCTCGGTATCGATTGCGGAGGTATATGCTATCCGTGCGGCAACTGTACGAACGGCATAAAGGACTGCCATAACGGCTCATGCGAGCTAGGTATCGATTGCAGCGGCCCCTGTTCTGCATGCCACACATGCGAGGATGGCATCCAGAACCAGAACGAGCTCGGTATCGATTGCGGAGGCCCGTGCATGCCATGTCCGACCTGCAGGGATAGTCTCAAGAACGGGGATGAGCGGGGGGTGGATTGTGGCGGCGACCAGTGCAGGCCTTGCCTCTTCGTTGAATTCCCAGGCGGCATAAGCCGCGGACTCATACCCTTCATACTGATACTCATCCTGCTGATAGCCATGATAGGGTATGTGAGCTACCAGCTCCACCGTCACGTTCACAAGGTCATCACAAAGACATCAGTGTTTGCCATGAGATTGCGCCGTAGGCTCGGCCTGGTCGAGAAGCCCATACCGGCTTTGCTGAAGCTCCGTGCCTCAAGCCTGCTCGCTGTCAGGCGATTTGAGCGCGGCCTTACGAGAGGCAGTCCTGTCACTGTAGCGAAGGACCTGGATGATAGCTTTGTCATGTTCGCCAAGAGGATGATCCATGCCGAGGGCTCGTTGACCCATCAGGAGCTGATCAAGCGTATCGGTACGTCGAAGCTCAGCCGGGTGAAGAGGGCTGCCCTCGCGTCCTATCTTAAGAGGATAGAGAAGGTGAAGTACTCAGGTTATGACATCTCAAAGCCGTCGTTGAAGGCTCTCCTGACAGAGGCCAGGGAGATAATCGACGCTACCACCCCTTCAGTCTCCAAGAAGGAAGAGGCGAGGGCCATGACAGCTGCGAAGCCGGACACTGTCAAGCCATTGCTGGCAGAGATGCGCGCCGCGATAGCAGCGAAGGACGTTTCAGGGGCTGCAGGGAAGTACAAGCAGATAAAGAAAGAGTTCTCCAAGCTCAGTCCTGAAGATCAGAAGCGCATCATGCCCAGCATCTCGAGGGAATACAAGCGACTTACTAAGATTATACAAGAAAATAAATGAAAATAAGTATTTATTCTTATTAAAATTAAATTAATCTATTTCAAATAATGATTTATTATATGAAATAGGTTTATCTTATTATATTAGAATTTAGTTATATCCAATAAGTAAAAACGATAATTTTATATATGCTGATTGTATATTAATCAGTTAATTTGAAAGGCCAGGCGTGGAGAATGCAGGATATCAAGAAAGATCCATCTTTCGAGATAGTCAGGCTAGGCCTGAGAGAGCTGCAGAACAAGTATGGCCTTCAGCCGGAAGAGATCCTCCATCAGCTCTCTCCGAAGGACGAGATCCCCATATCTGTCTTCAAGAACCCTAAGCTAGGCATATTGGAGGTCCTCGTCAAATACCTCAAGGAAGAGCGCAGGATGCGCCTCTCCACGATCGCTGCAGAGCTGAACCGGGACCAGAGGACGATCTGGAGCACCTATGCCAACAGCAAGAGGAAACATCCTATCAGGCTGCCCAAGCGGCCCTCGAAGCACTCTATCCCCTTGGCACTGTTCAAGGACAGGAAGCGCTCAGCCTTGTCCGTCCTCGTGCTTTTCCTGCAGGGACAGGGGCTTTCTCACAAGCAGACAGCAATAGCCTTAGGAAGGAGCTATCCTACTGTCTATGCCGCATCAAGGAGGGGTAAGCGATGAGAGCCGTCCTCGCCTTGACGCTTATCTTGCTGGTCCCTCTGGCATATGCAGTCTGCGACGGCTCGAACTACCCTTACTTCCTCCATACCTTCCCTGCCTCACTGGAGGCCTTCGAGGGATTGCTATTCTATTATGATGTGAATGCCAGTGACGCGCTCTATTCGACCCAGCTCACTTACGGCATCCTGACTGATCCCGGCGACCTGCCCGGCATGACCATCAACTCCTCCACGGGCACTTTGAACTTCACCCCTCAGGACCATGATACCGGTTCCCATAATATCCAGTACTATGTGCAGAACCCGGATGGATGCAATAACATGTCTGACCTGCTCGTCCTCGCCATCAGGGACGCTCCGAACATCAGCGCCACGCTGCCAGCATCGGCTACGCCGCAGATATATGAGAACATCACCACGACCTTCAACGTGACCATATATGACAAGGATTCCGGAGACATAATGAATTTCACTTGGTACGTGAACGGGGAGTATAATTCGACAGGCACCGAGCTGAACTACACACCGAGCTACTGCTCTGCCGGCACCCATAGCATCTCGGTCCTGGTAAATGACACGTTTAATCTCAGCGTACAGTATAACTGGACCGTGACCGTATTGAACAGCAACCGACCGCCGGTGCTCAACGGCACCATCCCCGACATAAACTGGACCGAGAACACCAACCTGACCAATGCTATCAACCTGAGCGATTACTTCTATGATGATGACCTCATAGAGTGCGATGGTGACAGCAACAGTTACCTCCAGAACCTAACTTACACCGCCTCAGGCAACAGCCAGATATCGGTCTTGATAGGCTCCACCACCTATTTCAACGTCAGCTTCCTGTCCCCCGGGCATTGGGCCGGCAAAGAGAACATCACATTCACTGCCGATGACGGCTACAACACCACGAACAGCACTAAAATGAACCTCAACGTGACCAACGTGCCTGACCATCCCGTCCTCACACAGCAGCCGAACATAAGTGCGAAGAGGAATTCCATCCACCATATCCTCATCAACCTCACCGACTTCGACCTTGCAGCGCCCGGAGACACCATCACTTTCACCATCAACGAGAGCGGTCCTGACTTCAACATCACAAAACTGAGCGACACCCAGGCCAACCTGTCATACTTCAAGAGCACCACAGGTGTGTTCAGCATATTCCTGAACGCCTCAGACCAGTACGGCCTGAACGACACCATGGAGTTCATGATAACCATCCGGGACAACCTGCCTCCAGTCATATACACGTCATCAATAACTGTGAACACGACTGATCCGCTGGTGATGCAGGTGAACGCCACAGACCCTGACGGCGACCCTATGACATTCAACTTTAGCCTCACGTGGGGCAACCTGTCCAACTTCAACCTGACCAGCACGGGCATAATCAATTTCAAGGGGTTAGAGAACGAGACCGGCACCCATTACATCAACATAACAGCCTACGACGGCCTAAACACGACCATCAAGAACGTGACGGTTATCATCCAGAAGATAAACTTCCCGCCTGTCTGGAACCTCTCGAACATGGTGGCCTTCGCCAACCAGACCTTCAGCTACCTGATCAACGTCACAGACCCGGAGAATGACACGATATCAGTCTCATACTCATTCATCGGCAATGCCATGTCGAATTTCGTGATGAACGCGTCCGGCTGGATCAACTTCACCCCGCTGAACAACGAGTCAGCACGATACATGATAAATTTCTCGATGAACGACTCTTCCCACAACCCGATCTATGCAGCCGTGAACTTCACCCTGTACTGGATAAACCGGGCGCCCACCATCAGTTCTTGGAACATGAGCTTCCCGCTGATAAACGTGATCGAGGGCGATACACTCGGTTTCAACGTGACGGCAACAGACCTGGACATGACATATTTCGACAACCTCACCTATTCGTGGCTCCTGGACGGGGTGAACCAGACCAGCGGCCTGGGCAACCAGAGCTATCTGGGCAACACATCCACCATGGGCTTCAGGTGGTATACCGGCTTCTGCACCGCCGGCACCCGGAACATCACCGTCATCGTCGAGGATGCCCTCAACCTCACGAGCCAGTACAGCTGGAACGTCTCTGTCAATAATACCAACAGGGTGCCTTACTTCGGCTTCATCACCCGCAACAACGCGACCTATTTCAACCAGGGGACCCTCTACAACACGAGCGTGGCCAGAGACGGAACGATAGTGATGAACAATGCCTCGAACACGAGCTTCCACACGGTCGGCTCATACTATTCGGCGACGGTCAACCTGGGCGATAACGCCGCCAACCTGAGCCTGTTCCATTGGAATGCATCCATACCTTCCCAGACCGACCTGTACCTGAAGACCCGCACATCGATGGATGGCAACACATGGGGCAACTGGAGTTCCCGCTACAACACTTCAGGCACTGATTTCCTGTCGCTGCCTGAGCGCTACGTCCAGGTGATGGCCAACTTCTCCACGAACAACACCAACCTGACCCCGACGCTTTTCAACTACTCTTTCGATATCTTCATCAGCAACAAGTCGATAACCCAGAACACCATCCTCAACCCGTGGCTGGACCTCGACTTTTTCTTCTTCGACCCTGACTACATACAATGCTCAGGTGCGAACAAGGACCCGTTGAACTTTACCTTCTCTGGCCAGACAGACCTCACATTCACAGTGGACAGCAACCATCAGGTGCGGGTCGTGCCTGATACGGACTATTACGGCACGCAGACCTTTACCATAACCGTCAATGACGGCTATGACAATCTGACATCACACCTGATCAAGTTCTCCATTGCGCAGTCCAGCGGCTCGGGTTCCAGCACCTCTGCATCGAGCACCTCTAGCAGCGGTGGAGGTGGCGGAGGCACCCGTTATGTCTATAAGACCAAGACTGTGACCAAGCCCAAGGAGAAGATCGTCACCGAATACCAGAACATCACCCTTCCGGAAGCGCTGGACATAATAGCGCTCTCTCCGGTCGTCATCTATGAGAACGACACCGTGGTCGTGCCTGTGCTGTTGAGGAACGAGTGGAACCAGACGCTCTCGAACATCTCGCTTTATGCAGAGATAAACGGCAACTTCTCCACCTCTTTCCTGCAGGACAATTTCCCTCAGCTCTTGCCAGGCGAGGAGCAGTCGACCAAGCTTATCCTTTCATCTTATGCCAGCCTGGGGAACTATGAGCTCAAGGTCATCGCCAAGGTGGGCTCACCTTCGTTCAACGACTCAGTAACCTTGTTCGTGAACTCGATAGAGTTAGGGAAGAAGAACGAGTCCCAGCTGAACACCAAGATCACTTTCGCCCGCGACCTGCTCCAGGACAACCCGATGTGCCTCGAGCTCAATGAGGAGCTCGGCAGGGCATCTTCCCAAGTGAAGAGCGCCAACTATGCCGGTGCAGCAGCCACCATAGACCTGGTCATGGACACCTGCCGTTACCTGATATCTCAGCACAACAAGGCCATTGATGAGACCCCGGGCAACGTGTTCAGGCGCCTGAGCTCGTCATTGATGAACAACATAACCTTCTACGGCATCCTCCTGGTGTTCGTCGCGACCCTTGCCACCATGCTGCTGATAACGACGAGGAAGCCCAAGCTCAAGAAGGAGAGGAAGAAGAAGGCGAAGGAGAAGAAGGAAGAAGAAGAGGCTTTTGAGCCCTTCACTTAGCGACTATCTCTTCGTACAGCTCCAACAGCTTGGGATGCAATTCTTTCTTCTCTTTCTTGTTTAGCCTGGCGAAGGCGTCGCCGAGCATCATGTAGGCGCTCCTTGCATCCGGCAGGTGATCCTCCTTGATGGAATCCTTCCCTGTCTCAAATATGTTGTTGAACTCTATCCTGTTCAGGCTCAGCTTCTCCGGCTTAGGTATCTTGGATATCATTATGGGCGCTTCCGGCAGCTCTTCGAGCCTGATGCCCTGCATCGCAGGCACTGAGACGTGCACGTTGCCGTAGCTCAGGCTTATCTTTGGCTCCTTGTGAGGTGTTATCATCTGCATGTGGGGCATGAAGAGCTTCTTTGCAGGCTGTTCCTTCTCTTCAGGCCTCTGCTTGTTCAGCTGGTATATCAGCGTCTCGAAGATGTGCAATTGCCCGTAGATGTCTTCCTTGCTCACCTTGGCATGCGTGTACTTCATGTTGCTGAGCTTCTTGACAAAGCTGTCCACCTTGTTGATTACGCCTCTCTTATAATCGTGTTTCTCCAGCTCTTTCGGGACCTCTTCGAGGGTGAAGTTGCCCTTTTTCTTCAGCAGTTTCTCGAAGAAGAAATGCACCAGTTCAGCCATGCCGTCTATGGTGGGCTCTTTCTTGCCGAAGTGGATCTCGTTGCGGTAGAGGAAGAGCCTCCTCAGGATCTCCTCCCATATGGTCCTCTTGGCAGCTGTCCTCTTCTTCCACGGCAAGCGGAGCTTCATGCTGATATCTGTCCTCTGTGCATATTTAAACCTATCGCCGGCTCCATCCAAAAAATGGGCAAATTTGCATGTGAGATAGTATCATGATAGTAAATTGGCTTCATAATTATAGGTCTCACATGCAAATTTGTTCTCCACTATACATTTTTCGGATGTCGCCCCATCGCCAAAAAATATATAAAGCCGTCTCATAAGGATTGACATATGCCTGACAAGGCGTTCATCAAAAAAATAGAGGCGGACGGAAAGGTCATCGAGAATATAAAGAGAGAGGTAGCCAAGGCTGTGGTCGGCCAGGACGCGGTCATCGATTCCCTGATAACGGCCATCATCGCCAACGGCAACGTGCTTCTCGAGGGCGTACCAGGCATTGCCAAGACCCTCATAGTCAGGACCTTCTCTAAGGTGATGGGCTGCTCCTTCAGCAGGATACAGTTCACCCCTGACCTGCTCCCGACAGACATAACAGGGATAACCGCCTATGACGAGAAGAAGGGATTCTACGTTGTGAAGGGGCCGATTTTCGCAAATTTCATACTCGCAGATGAGATCAACAGGGCCCCGCCCAAGGTCCAGTCTGTACTTTTAGAGTCCATGCAGGAGAAGCAAGTGACCATAGGTAAAGAGACCTTTGTGCTCAAGCCTCCGTTCTTCATATTGGCCACGCAGAACCCGATAGAATCCCTCGGAACCTACCCTCTTCCCGAGGCCCAGGTGGACAGGTTCCTGTTCAAGCTCTTCATAGACTACCCGAGCGAGGAATCCGAGCAGCTCATACTCAACCAGAACATATCCATCCACGAGTTCGGCCATTTTAAGCTGAATCCCATCGTGAACGGCAGGAAGATCCTTGAGCTCCAGCAGCATGCCAAAGGGATATTTGTCGATCCCAAGATAGAGAAGTACATCGTAAATATAGTCACGGCCACGAGGAAATCTGACAAGTTCGGGATCAAGCTCGGCAAGTACATCGAGTGGGGGTCCTCGCCTAGGGCGTCCATCGGCCTGTACATCGCTGCGAAGGCCAGGGCCCTCCAGGAAGGCAAGCACTTCGCGACCCCTCATAATGTCAAGCAGGTGGCGGTTGATGTGCTGCGCCACAGGGTCCTTCTCAACTATGAGGGCCAGTCAGAGAACATAACCCCTGACATGGTAATAAAGGAGATTCTCGACAAGGTCCCTATACCATGAAGCAGATAAAGGTAGATTTTGCTCCGCTCGTCAAGCAGCTGGAGATACAGGCCAAGAAGAACATAATCATCTCTGGGATGACAGGCCAGTATAGGAGCGTCTTCAAGGGGCGGGGCATGGAGTTCGAGGGCTATCGCAAGTATGACCAGAGCGATGACGCGCGAATGATTGACTGGAAGGCCTCATTGAGGTCCAAGCAGCCTGTCGTCAGGGAGCTGATAGAAGAGAGGCAGCTCGAGACCCTGTTCGTCTTCGACGTCTCCAGCTCTATGCTCTTCGCCTCCACCGAGAAGCTCAAATGCGAATACGCTGCAGAGCTCATCGCCACGATGGGCTTCGCTATCATACAGGGAGGGGACGCTGCCGGCCTTCTCATGTTCAGTGACCACAAGGTCTTCCAGGTGAACATGGCCACAGGGCCGAGGCAGTACTACTTGATGACCCGTGCTTTGGAGAATCCGAAGCTTTACGAGGGTGAATATGACCTCGATAGGATGCTCGATCACCTCATCCATTTCACGAGGCGCAATACCACTATTGTCATGGTATCTGACTTCATCGGGGTGAAAGGCGACTGGAGGGGCAAGCTCAAGATAGCTGCGCGCAAGTTCGACCTGATAGGCATCATGATCCGTGATCCCCGTGACATCACCATGCCAGAGGTCGGCCAGGTGGTGATATCCGACCCCTACACCAGCAAGGAGATGGTGATAGACACCAAGCGCCTCAAGGACCATTATGCAGACGCTGCAAAAAAGCAGATAGAGGAGGTGCAGGCGGCATTCAAGGAGGCAGGGGCTGACCTGCTTTTCCTTGTGAGCGACCAGGGCTTCATAAAGCCGATGAGGGAGTTCTTCATGTGGAGGAGGGCGAAATGGAGATAACCTTCGCCAGGCCGTTGTACCTTGTGCTCTTGATCAGCGTGCCTTTCCTAGTGGTCACGCATTTCTTCACCTACATACACGTCAAGAAGAGGGCCATGCGCTTCGCCAACTTCGATGCCATAAAGAGGGTGACGGGCGGGGATAAGAGGATCATTGCCAACACCGTGTTCATATCGAGGAACGTCACCGTGCTGATATTGCGCACCATCATACTCCTTTTCCTCATACTCTCAGCCTCAGGTCCAGTGATATGGTTCACGGGCAGGGCCACGGAGTCAGCCTTTGTCATCGCCATCGACACCTCAAGCAGCATGCTCGCTGATGACCTCGCCCCTAACAGGCTGATCGCTGCGAAGGAGTCAGCCTCAGATTTCGTGAACCTGCTGCATTCAAGGACCAGCATCGGTGTGCTGGCCTTCTCCGGCGCGTCTTTCATCAAGACCGGGCTGACGGATGACCTGAGCCTGGTGAAGAGGGAGCTCTCCACTGTCGAGGCATCAAGGGTCGGAGGCACTGACTTAGGGGGTGCGATTGTCGACTCGATAAACATGATGGAGGAGGCCGAGTCAGCGAAGTCAGTCATCGTGCTGACAGACGGCAGGGGCAACGTGGGCACGGATCCGGACGAGGCAGTGTCGTATGCGAACGAGAAGCGCGTCCGTATCCATACGATCGGCGTCGGCACCAAGGAAGGCGGCGCTTTCATGAAGACGCTTGCAGTCACGAAGCTGGACGAGGACATCCTCAGGCAGATCGCAACGGACACATTAGGTACGTATCATAGCGCAGGCAACCAGGCAGAGCTGGAGATGGCGTTCACCGACATCGCCGCATCAGAAGAGGACAAGCTGCCCCTACGCCTCAGCATGGGGTTGATGCTCTTAGCACTCGTTCTGATATTCTTGGAATGGGGCCTCATCAACACTAAATATCGGACAGTTCCCTAACAAAATCGTGACCTTCTATAGGGCTTCGAGTCACGTCGTGGAGCTTTGCGCTCCACTTCCCCCAAAGACGGAGTCTTGGGCGCAAGTGAGCTATGCTCACTTTGCGTTTGCTCGAGCCACGAGAAATGCGTAGCATTTCTGTGTGCCAGAAATCTTCGATTCCGAGAAATGCTTTGCATTTCTGGAACAAGAGAGCTTCGCTCTCTTTGTTTCTGAGCATTTGAAAAAGGTCGCTGGATTGGGGATTGATCAACACTAAATATAGGACTGTGCCCTGATATTGCCATCTCTCAAACCCTGTATAGTATCATGACATATGTCACTAGAAGGACCTGGTGGCAGTTAAGGTGAGGTCTTGTCGTCCTCAAAACACCGGATTAATCAGTAATAACGTATGCTTCTGTGTGCGCCTGCAATAATGTCAAATTTTCGTTTTACGAATAAAAATAC